>JAQXKW010000021.1 GCA_029010655.1 Clostridia bacterium
GGTGCTGTTTTCGTACTTCTATTCTTTGTATCTGGCGTATTTCCCCACCGGCTACTACCTGTACGGAAGCCTTGCGGCGGCGCTGTTCCTTATGCTGTGGCTTTACACCTGTATGAACATTCTCCTTGTGGGAGCGGAAATCAACAAGCTGATTTTCAGGAAAAGGAAATCAAGGGAAGAATAAATATGTAACGGACAGTTCAATCGCTGAAGCGATTGAACTGTCCGTTTTTTTGCAGCGCAATGGAGACAGGAATAAGTCTACCGTATATCCGCTGGCGGGGTGAACATCAACCCGCTGGCAGAGATTGCCACGGGTGCTCGCACCCTCGCAATGACAGCAGGGGGCGTGCCGCCCCCTGCTGTTGGCGGCTTCGCCGCCCTAATGTTTTTTTCGATTGCTTATTCCTAAATCCCGCCGTCTATCCGCTATTCGTCAGTCTTAAACCGCTAGCCGCTAGTCGCTAGCAGCCAGCCGCTCTTTCACCGCCTTCAAATCCAAATACATATCCTTATTCTTAGAGGGGTCCCGGAGAAGTGCGGAGGGGTGATAAACGGCGCACACCGTAAATTTTCCCTTCTCGTAAAATTTCCCGTGATTTGCGGTAATTCTGAACGCCGGGTCAATAAGCCGCATGGCGGCAATTCTGCCCAGGCACACTATAATCTTAGGCTGAATAAGCCTTACCTGCGCACGCAGAAAATCCATGCAGGCGTCCTCCTCGGGCGGCAGAGGGTCACGGTTTTTGGGAGCGCGGCAGTTGAGAATATTAGCAATATACACGCTGTCTCTGTCAATGCCCACCGCCGCAAGATGCCTGTCAAGGTGCTTGCCCGCCGCGCCCACAAAGGGAATTCCCGTCAAATCCTCCTGCTCGCCGGGGGCTTCGCCTACGAACATAAGCTCTGCATTTCTGTTTCCCGTGCCGAAAACGCAGTTGGTTCTTGTTTTTCCGAGAGGACATCCCTCACAGCTTCTGCACTTTTCTTCAAGCTCTTCCCATGTAATCATAGCCGTACTCCTTTTCATGCTGTGTCCCGATTGTACCACATTTTTGCGGAAAAATAAAGAGTTTTTTAAGTTATGACACCCGTTTTTTGCCGTATTCATTGACATAAATATTTTTTTGGGGTAAAATAAAGGTTAAACTATTGCGGAGGCGGCAAAATGAAGAAAATTCTTGTTATCGTTGATATGCAGAACGATTTTATAGACGGTGCGCTTGGAACAAAAGAGGCTCTCGCCGCAGTGCCCGGGGTTTCGGAAAAAATAAAGAGTTTTGACGGGGACGAAATCTTTGTAACCCTTGACACCCATTACGACAACTATGCCGACACTCTTGAGGGCAAAAAGCTCCCCGTGCCGCACTGCATAGAGGGCTCCCACGGACACAGGCTGAACCCGATTATAAAGCAAGCCCTTGAGGGGAAAGACTATACGGAAATTATCAAGAATACCTTCGGCACCTTTGAAATCGCGGAAAAGCTGAAAATAAAATACCCCGGCGAGGAAATTGAAGCCGAATTCATGGGGCTTTGCACCGACATATGCGTTATTTCAAATGTGCTCATACTTAGGGCTTGCTATCCCGACGCAAAAATCACCGTGGACGCCTCCTGCTGTGCGGGCGTTACCCCCGAAACCCACAGGGCGGCGCTTGAAACAATGAAATCCTGCCAGATAGATATTATATAACGAAGGAATTTGCAAATGTTTGACGTTACAAAGGTAAAAAACGACTGCGTTAATTGGATAAGGACCTTTTTTGAAGAAAACGGACGGGACTGCAACGCCGTTGTGGGAATATCCGGCGGCAAGGACTCCTCCGTGGTAGCCGCCCTGTGCGTTGAAGCCTTAGGGAGAGAGCGTGTTATCGGGGTTCTCATGCCCTGCGGCGTTCAGCATGACATTGACATGGCGCAGCTCTTGGTGGAGCACCTTGGGATAAAGCATTACACTGTCAATATAAAGGACGCGGTAGACGCCGTAAAGAACAATCTGCCCTTTGAGCCCAGTGTTCAGACTGTTACAAACATTCCGCCCAGAGTGAGAATGACCGTTCTGTATGCGGTGGCGCAGAGCCACAACGGAAGAGTTGCCAACACCTGCAATCTCTCCGAGGACTGGGTGGGCTATTCCACCAGATACGGCGACGCCGCAGGGGATTTCAGTCCCTGCTCAAACCTGACCGTTGCGGAGGTAAAGCAGTTGGGAACGGCTTTGGGGCTTCCCGACGTGCTTGTAAACAAGGTGCCCATAGACGGGCTGTGCGGAAAGACAGACGAGGAAAATCTGGGCTTTACCTATGCGGAGCTTGACCGCTACATCCGCACAGGAGAAATCGACGATCCGGAAAAGAAAGCAAACATTGACAAAAGGCATGAAAACAATCTGTTCAAGCTCCGTTTAATGCCTTCCTTTAAGCCGGAACTATGAAAAAACCGTATAATTTGGGAATTATCGTAGGAAGATTTCAGGTGCTCCATCTGGGTCACTCGGACATGATTAACACGGCTCTGAGCCTTTGCGACAGGGTAGGTGTGTTCGTTGGGTCGTCTCAGGAAAGCAGAACTCTGAAAAACCCTTTTTCCTACGAACAAAGAGAAGAAATGCTGAGAACCCTGTTCTCCGACAGCATAGAGATTTATCCCCTGCCCGACATCGGCGTCGGAAACAATTCCAAATGGGGCGACTATGTACTGGAAAAGGTGAAGGAACAATTCGGCCTCTTTCCCGACCTTCTTGTTTCGGGCAAGGAGGGCAGGCGCTCCTCCTGGCTGGAAAGTGAGGCGGGCGACGCCGTCGCCGAGCTGTTCATACCGAAAACCGTTGACATTTCCGCAAGCCGAATGAGGGATTATCTGATTTCCGGCGATTTTGAGTCCTGGAAAAAATACACCGACCCAAGACTTTGGGACAGCTACGGGCTGATACGGGAAACGGTGATTTCGTCAAAGGACAAAAAGTTTACCGAAAGCATTTAACAAAAA
>JAQXKW010000022.1 GCA_029010655.1 Clostridia bacterium
GGCGGTCAGTATGCGCTGATAGCTATCGGGTATACCATGGTTTACGGTATACTGAGACTGATAAACTTCGCCCACGGCGATGTTTTTATGGTCTCAGGTCTTTTAATGATTTATCTTACGGCGTCGGGGCTTCCGTTCTATGTCACCATTCCTTTGGTGATAATTGCCACGATCCTTCTCGGCGTGTTTATTGAACGTGTGGCGTATAAGCCGCTCCGTTCAGCACCCAGAATGTCTGTTATGATATCGGCTATCGGCGTGTCATACCTTCTTCAGAACTGCGCTCTGTATTTTACAGGCGGACTTCCCAAGGTTTATCCGAAAATCCCGTATCTTTCCGATAAAATCACGGTTTTCGGCGCAACTACCAGCCGTGTAACTGTAATTACTCCCATTATAGTTTTGGCGCTTGTTGTGGTTTTGGTAATTTTCATAAAATATACCAAAATAGGTATGGCTATGCGTGCCGTTTCAAAGGACTTTACTACGTCCCAGCTTATGGGTATTAAAATTAACTCCGTAATTTCCTTTACCTTTATTATCGGATGCGGGCTTGCGGCTGTGGGCTCTCTGCTGTATTTCTCAAACTATTCGTCCGTAATTCCCACCTCCGGAGCTATGCCCGGACTTAAAGCCTTCGTTGCGGCGGTGTTCGGCGGAATAGGCTCTATTCCCGGAGCCGTTGTAGGTGCGTTTATTATAGGAATCTGCGAGAATATTATTAAGGGTCTCGGGTATACAACCTTCTCGGACGCATTTACTTTTGTTCTTCTGATAGTAATCCTTGCCGTAAAGCCTACCGGTATTTTCGGCGAAAAGACTACCGATAAGGTGTGAGGTGCAGTATGGGTAAAATGTTAAATCAGAAAAAATCCAATACGGGCACCTTTGTGGCACTGTTCTGTATTTTGGCGCTGTTCGTGCTCCTTGTCCTTGTGGATAACGTGTTCCCCACGAATTCGTTTACACTGATGCTTATTCCCGTGCTGAAAAAGGGCGCGATTTATTCATTGGTGTGCGTGTCCATGAACCTTTTGAACGGCTTTACGGGTCTGTTCTCCCTGGGTCAGGCGGGATTTATGCTTTTAGGCGCATATTCCTATGCGGCGTTTTCCATTTCCGCCGCCTCTCATGGCGCCGTATATCAGTATTTTGACGGCGGAATTATTAAATTCTCCATTCCCGAAATATTTGCAAAGGCTCTCGGAGAAAATGCAGGCAATTTTCTCGGCTCCGTAGTATGTATTTTAATCGGCGGCGCCGTGGCGGCATTGTTTGCTTTCCTTATAGGTATTCCCGTGCTTCGCTTGAAAAGCGACTATCTGGCAATTGCATCTCTCGGCTTTGCGGAAATCATCAGAGCATTTGCTCAGTGGGACGTTCTCGGTCCCGTTACCAACGGTTCAAACCTTCTCCGTAAATATACCACGTTTTCCGACATGAAAATCTCCTTTGGTGATTTTACGCTGAAGCTTGGCACATTGTTCCCGTTTTTGATAGTTTCCGTCTGTATTCTTCTTATAGTTCTTTTGATAAACTCCTCCTACGGCAGAGCCTTCAAGGCAATCCGTGACGACGAGGTAGCGGCTCAGGCTATGGGAATTAACCTTGCAAAGCATAAGAGGATGTCCTTTGTAATCAGCTCCTTCTTTGCAGGGGTCAGCGGTGCGCTTATTGCCATGTACCAGACCACAGTTGCCTCCAGCGCATTTACCACCGCTATGACCTATGAAATACTTCTCATTGTGGTTATCGGCGGTATCGGCTCCGTTACGGGAAGCTGTATCGGCGCGTTCCTTTACATTGCATGCTCCGAATGGTGGCTTAGATTTCTTGACAGCGGCGAGGTTCTCGGAGTCAGCGTTCCGTTCTTCCGCGACGGCTTCAGAAAAGTCGTGTTCTCCGTTGTTATTATGATAATCGTCCTGTTCTTCTCAAGAGGTATAATGGGCGATAAGGAGCTGTCCTTTAATCGGCTGTTTGCAAAATTCAGAAAAAAGAAAGCACCGGAGGTGACAGAAAATGAGCAGTAACGTATTGCACATTGAAAACGTAACCATGCAGTTCGGCGGCGTGGTTGCTGTAAATAACCTGTCCCTCGATATAAATAAAGGCGAGATTGTTGCGCTTATAGGTCCTAACGGCGCAGGAAAAACAACAGCCTTTAACTGCGTTACCGGCGTATATGAGCCTACAAACGGTCTTGTGGAATTCAACGGCGTTCCTATTGTCAGAAATCATCCCAAGGGCAAAATGGCAAAAACCTATATGGGCGAAAACGCCAATATGTATCAGGGAAAGGTTCTGCATCCCACCCCTGACGTTATCACAAAAATGGGAATCGCCCGTACCTTCCAGAATATCCGTCTGTGGAAAAGCATGACCGTTTTTGAAAACGTTCTAACGGCAAAGCACCTTAACGCAAAGCAAAGCGTCTTTTCCGCAATGCTCCATCTGAACACTTCGGAAGAAAAGCATATGAGAGAGGAAACAATGGAGCTTCTCTGCGAGCAGGGGCTTGATAAATTCGCAAACGAGCTTGCAACCTCTCTGCCTTACGGCTATCAGAGAAAGCTGGAGATTGCCCGTGCTCTTGCAACAAAGCCTCAGCTTCTCCTTCTCGACGAGCCTGCGGCGGGTATGAACCCCCAGGAAACAGAGGAGCTTTCCGAGTTCATCTGTGAAATTCGTGATAAATACGATCTGTCCGTATTCCTTATTGAGCACCATATGAATCTTGTTATGGATATTTCCGACAGGATTTACGTTATAGATTTCGGCAAGGTTATAAGCCAGGGCGTGCCTTCCGAGGTGCAGGCAGACCAACGGGTAATTGATGCTTATTTGGGGGTGAGTGACGTTGGATAATATTCTGGAAATTAAGAATTTATATGTAAGCTACGGCGGCATCGAAGCCGTTAAGGGTATCAGCCTCGATGTTCCCAAAGGAAAAATAGTAACTCTTATCGGCGCTAACGGTGCCGGAAAAAGTACTACTCTAAAAAGTATTTCGGGACTGGTAAAGCCCAAAAGCGCAGAGATAAACTATAACGGAAAGAGCATTGTAGGACTTTCTCCCGACAAAATCGTAAAATCGGGTATCGTAATGGTTCCCGAAGGAAGACGGGTTTTCCCCAACCTTACCGTAAAGGAAAATCTCCGTATCGGCGCATATCTCAGAAAGGACGACCTTTCTAAGGATTTTGAGTATGTATTCAGCCTTTTCCCCAGACTTAAAGAAAGGGAATGGCAGCTTGCGGGAACTCTTTCCGGAGGCGAACAGCAGATGCTGGCGGTGGGCAGAGCGCTCATGTCCCGTCCCGAGCTTCTTATGATGGATGAGCCTTCCTTGGGACTTGCTCCCTTGGTGGTTCAGGATATTTTCAAAATTATCCGTACCATTAACGATAACGGCATAACCGTACTGCTCATTGAGCAGAATGCAAATATGGCGCTGAAGGTGTGCGATAAAGCATATGTGCTTGAAACCGGTACTATCAGCATGGAGGGAACAGGCGAGGAGCTTCTCTCCAACGAAGCCGTAAAGGAAGCATATCTGGGAAAAAGAAAAGAACAGTAAAAACATGGCTGACGCTTGTGAGCTTCACTTGCGCCAGCCATACTTTTATCTTGTCATATCTGCGAGATTTTGCATTATTGAGCCGATTGTATCCATGGCATTAGCCGCCTTACCCCGGATAAGCTCGGTTTTTTTCATGCACTTGCATGAGTGGGATTTTTTCGTTGACTTCAACAGCACTGCGGCACCGGTGCCAAGGGCTGAACCGATTATCATTCCGAAGGCAATGTACTTTGCCAAACAGGACATGTCACTGTTATGCTTTGTCATAATTCTATCTCCGTTTACATATTACTGTGAAATTCTTCACGGTAATATTATTGGCATATAAGGGAGAAATATATATGGCAAATATATGAGCGAAAGGTCATTTTTTTCGGTTTTGCCTTAAAATTTCATAAGAGAGAATAGATGCCGCAGATGCGGCAGAAAGAGAATTGCGGAATTCTCTGCCGTAGTCAAGCCGAACTGTTATATCCGAAAGGCTTTGAACTGCCGAGGAAATTCCCCTTTTTTCGCCGCCCACAATGAGAAATATGGGCAGGGAAAGGTTGGCGTCAAAAGCGGAAACAGAATCTCTTATACCTGCGGCGGCAATTTTTATATTTTTTTCTTTGAAAAATTTGCATGCGTCCGTGCCCTCGGAAACATATAAGGGCATAAGCTCAGACGCACCGGCAGAAGACCTGCAAACCACGCCTGCCGCACTCATCCAGTTGCGGGGAGTTAAAATTACGGCGTCTGCTCCCGCCGCATATATTGAACGGAGCGCATACCCGAAATTATAAGGGTCTTCAATCCCGTCAATCATTACATAAAAGCCCTTTTCTAAAACCTCAAGAGATGAAAGGGAAGGGATAATTCTGTCCGTGCATTCGGCAATAATTCCCCCGTGTGAGCTTCCCGTAGTCAGAGCGTCGATTTCATCTTTTGAAGTATATTCTATATCAAAACCGTGAATATCCTTCATTTTCATAAGAAAATTCACTTCACGAGCCTTTTTGGAGCATCTTTCACCGTCAATGAGTATTCGCTCTATTTTTCTGTAACCGCCCTTCAAAACGGCTGAAATCGAAGTTATCCCCTCAAAAATCAGGGAATCGCCCTGCCTTGATACTTCTTTCTTCATAATAAAACCTATGAAAAAAGCGGCTGTGCCGCTTTATTCTTTTCCTGCATTCATTTTAAGATAAGCGTTAATAAAGCCGTCAATGTTGCCGTCCATAACGCTTTGAATATTTCCGTCCTCGTAGCCTGTTCTGGTGTCCTTAGCGAGAGTGTAGGGCATAAATACGTAAGAACGGATTTGAGAACCCCATTCAATGTTTGTCTTGTTGCCCTGTATATCCTCTATTTTGTCCAGCTTTTCACGCTGTTTAATTTCCATAAGCTTTGATTTCAGCATTTTCAGCGCAGTTTCCTTGTTCTGAAGCTGGCTTCTCTCTGTCTGACAGCCTACCACAATGCCCGTAGGAATATGCACTATACGGATAGCGGACTCGGTTTTGTTAATATGCTGACCGCCCGCACCGCTTGATTTGTGTGTGGTTATTTCAAGGTCTTCTTCTTTCAGCTCAATAGAGTTGTCGTCCTCAAATTCGGGAAGAACCTCAACGGAGGCAAAAGACGTGTGACGTCTGCCGGAGCCGTCAAAGGGGGAGATACGCACGAGACGGTGCACTCCGTTTTCGCTTTTCAGATAACCGTAGGCATTGTTGCCCTCAACGGTAATTGTAGCGGATTTAATCCCTGCCTCGTCTCCGTCAAGCCAGTCAATCAGCTTAACCTTGTAGCCGTGTGACTCGCCCCAACGGGTATACATACGGTAGAGCATCTGCGCCCAGTCCTGAGCCTCTGTGCCGCCGGCACCGGGATGGAAGCTGAGAATAGCGTTGTTGTGGTCGTATTCTCCGGAAAGAAGTACCTCAATCCTCTGTCTTTCCTCCTCAGCCTGAATTTCGGAAAGCTCGTTTAAGATTTCGTCCTTCATATCCTCGTCGTTTTCCTCAATGGCAAGCTCGCACAGGGTAACAGCGTCCTCAAGCTTTGCACAAAGCTTTTCGTAGCTCTCGATTTTATCCTTTATCTGCTTTGTCTGACGGAGAATTTTTCCCGAATTCTCCTGGTCGTTCCAGAAATCGGGCTCAAGGGCTTTTTTATCAAGCGCCTCAGCTTCTTCCTTCAGCTGATTTATTCTTAAAGCGCTTCCAAGCTCTTTAAGGTCTTCTCTGAAATTAACAAGTTTATATTTTGCTTCTTCGATTTCGATTATCATGTCAGCGGCATATCCTTTCAAATTCTGTCAGTCGGAGTCTATATCCACAAAGTCTAACTTCGGTGCAGGGGCGGCTTTCGGCGGCACTCTTTTAAGAGGGTCATACGAAAATCTGCGGCATCGGTGATCTTTTGCCACAACTCCGTGAAACCTGCACAGAGAAGTATCTTCATGAAAAAGAGGTGTCGAATATTCGCAGTAAGCGCAAATTTTCTCCGCCTTGTCGGTTCCCATATTCTCCCGCCTTTCTCCGTGTCACATATACTCCTAATATTATATAAAAATTATTGCCATAAATCAAGAGATTTTTATATTTTATGTTGTGTAATCGCCTTTTTTATACAAAAACACGTAAGTATTGCGGCTGTTATATAGGAATATACGGGAGAGATTACCGTTAAAACCGCCGCCTGTGCCACGGTTTTGCCCCATAGGGGCAGTATAAAAAAGGCGCAGAGATTTCCCTGTATGAGCTTTGATATAACTGTTTTTTTAAGAGAAAGTCCCAACGGTACGGCGAAAGATGCTACCTGAAAAATAACGGAAAGACCCGAAAATCCCACGGCAAAGGCGCATAAGGCAGAACCGAATACGCCTCCCATGCGGGAGGCAGTCTCCGACGCCGTTGTAATCTCAAGAAAGGAAATCAGCAGAAGATACAGCTTTTCGTTTAT
>JAQXKW010000023.1 GCA_029010655.1 Clostridia bacterium
TCTCTAATGACGATTTGATGGTACTGTCCGTCAGCAGAAATGCGGACGTTTTTCCGTAGGGCGGGGGCTTGCTCCCGCCGTTCATAGCCTTCCCTTAATAAAGGGAAGGGGGACCGGCTCTGCCGGTGGATGAGTTGTGTCCCTGCTAACGATTATTACATAAAAGACGGCGACAAGCAAATAAACGGCGGGAGCAAGACGGCGCCCTACGGGTCTGCTGTTACCGACCGTCTATGCACCTCACAAACGCTGTCATTGCGAGACGGGCATTCTGCCCGTCGTGGCAATCCTTACTAATGCTTTTACAAGTCAAGGCGTCTGTAATTTGCTTGCCCTCCACGCCCTCCCCTCGGCATCATTATGATGCCGAAATAGAGAAAGTGAAAATCAAAAAGCCTTCTACATCAAGACGAGCAATATCATAAGTAAGGATTGCCACGGACGGCACTATGCCGTCCTCGCAATGACACCGTGGGGTGCGGTTCGTCGGTTAAAGGTACCTGAAAAACGCCCGTGGAGATTGCCGAGGGTACTTGTACCCCTGCAATGACACGGGGGACGCTTTGCGTCCCCCGTGTGCGGCGGCTTCGCCGCCGTCTATCCGATATTCGTCAGTCTTAAACCGCTAGCTGCCAGCCGCTAGCTACTGACTACCGCCGCCAGCCGCTAAATTCCTACAACGCCCATGTCTCAAAATGCCTCCAATTGACCCTTCGGTAAAAATGAACCGAAAGCACGGTGGCAATAATCCAGCCCACAGGCCATGCCAGCCATATGCCCACGTATCCCAGCGCAGTTTTTGCGAGCAAAGCGGCAAGAACCACCCTCAGTATCAAATCCACAAAGGTGGAAATCATAAACTGATTCATCTGGCTTGCGCCTCTGAGAATTCCGTCTGCAACCAGCTTTGCCGGAATTACGAAATAGAAGGGCGCCAGTATTCTCAGATAAAGGGTTGCCGAGCGCAGAGCCTCCGCCGACGGTGCGTTAAGGAAAAACGAAACAAGCGTCTGCGGGAAAATCATATATATTACGAAAATCGGGAGACTTATACACAGCATTAGCTTAATGCCCGCCTTAAAGCCCTCCTTAACCCGTGAAATCTTTCCCGCACCGATATTCTGGGACGTATAATTTGATATTCCGTTGCCGATAGTGCTGAAGGAGGTTATCACCAGGTTATTGAGCTTTACTCCCGCCGAATAGCCTGCCATAACGCCGGCGCCGAAGCCGTTTATTACGCCCTGAATTATTATATTTCCCACGGATATAAAGCTCTGCTGAAGAACACTGGGCACGGCGATAACCGCAAATTTTCCGAGAAGCCGCCTGTCAAACAGCGCAGGAGTATCTTCGGTTTTTATCCTTCGCAGTCGGAGCGCAACAGCCGTTACCGCAAGAATACAGCTTACTCCCTGGCAAAGAAATGTCGCCCACGCAACGCCGGCAACGCCCATATGAAGGCTATGAACGAACAGAATATCCACGGCTATGTTACTAAGCGAGGATACAACGAGAAAGAAGAATGGCGTTTTGGAATCTCCCAGGGCGGAGAAAATACCCGTGGCTATATTGTAGAAAAACACAAACGGAAGTCCCCAAACGTAAATATCAAGGTACAGCTTTGAATCGGAGTAAACCTCCGTGGGCGTGCGGATAAGAGACAGGAGAAGGTCGCTGCCCACAATGCCGCAAAGCATAAGAAGCGCGCATACTGCGGCGCTTGTAATTACCGATGTGCTGACAGCGGTTTTCATGGACGTATAGTCCTTTTTTCCAAACAAGCGGGACACAATTACAGAGCATCCCATATTGCACCCGAAAGCAAACGCTATAAAAATCAGCGTAACCTCGTAGCTGTTTCCCACGGCGGCAAGGGCGCTTTCGCCGATGAAACGCCCAGCCACCCATGAGTCGGCTATATTATAAAGCTGTTGAAAAATAATGCTTCCGAAAAGGGGAAGGCAAAACTGCCACAAGACCTTTTCGGGATTTCCTGCTGTTAAGTCCCTGTTCAAAACCTGCGCTCCCGATTGATATATAACTGTATAATTTCGGCGGCAAAGCCGCCCTTTTTATTTCTACTGAAACAAATCCACGCCGCCGTCGCCCTCTACGGTGACGGTGAGACGGTGGGGAAGACAGGTGATTGTCTCCCCGCCGTACTTTATTTTATGTGAGTGCACGCATATCTGATTTTTACAGTCGGCGGCGGTAATATCCGCCGAGCCGTCCGAAATTACCAGCGTGTTTTCACCGTATTCCGTTTTAATAATCTCCGTTCTGTCCTGCGACAGAGGGTATCGGGCAACCGCTTCCCCGTCCACGGTGACCGTTACCGCCGCCCCGTCCTTTTTCGTAAGAAATGCAACGAGGAGCAGGACGCTTGCCGCAAGAAGAACCGCCCCCGCTATGAGCAAATCGTTTCTCAGTTTTCGTTTATCCATAATCGACCTATCCTTTTCACCTCTCATTGTATCACAAAGTCCCCGCTTTTGTCAAAAGAACTCAAAAGTTTTTATACCCTTTCTCCCGCTATTGATTTATGAAAAGTTTTTTGGTATAATAATGTATAAATTTCTTAAAAGGCACGGTTTTACTATGGCTGAAAATTCGGAACGGATGAAGCATATCCGTAACTTTTCAATTATTGCTCATATTGACCACGGCAAATCCACTCTTGCGGACAGAATTCTGGAGTTTTCCAACACGGTTGAAAAGCGTGACATGGAGGAACAGCTTCTGGACGATATGGATCTTGAGAGAGAGCGTGGCATTACCATAAAAGCGAGAGCGGTCCGCATAAACTACACTGCCCCCGACGGCGAAACCTACTATCTTAACCTTATCGACACCCCCGGACACGTGGACTTTAACTACGAGGTGTCCCGCTCGCTTAATGCCTGCGAGGGCGCTTTACTGGTGGTGGACGCAACGCAGGGCATAGAAGCTCAGACCCTTGCAAACGCCTATCTTGCGGTGGACGCAAATCTTGAAATCGTCCCCGTTATCAATAAAATCGACCTTCCCTCCGCCATGGTTGACCGCTGCCGTGACGAGATAGAGGACATTATCGGAATCCCCGCCGAGGGCTGTCCCGCAGTTTCCGCAAAAACAGGTCAGAATATTGCCGACGTTATGGAGGCTATAATCCGCGACGTGCCGCCGCCGCAAGGCGACGAAAACGCACCTCTGCGTGCGCTTATTTTCGATTCCGTATATAACTCCTATCTGGGCGTTGTGGTTTACATCCGTGTTATGGACGGAACGGTAAAGCCGGGCGACAAAATACGCCTTATGAGCACGGGCGCCGAATTTGACGTGGTTGAGGTAGGCTCTATGGAGCCCTTCGGGCTTAAAAAGCAAAACTGCCTTTCTGCCGGCGACGTGGGCTACATTACCGCCTCCATTAAAACCGTTTCCGAAACGAGAGTGGGAGACACGGTAACAAGTGCCGAAAACCCCGTTTCCGAGCCGCTTCCCGGCTTCAAAAGCGTTCAGCCCATGGTGTTTGCGGGAATTTATCCTGCGGACGGCGCACGGTACAACGAAACAAAGGACGCTCTTGAAAAATTACAGCTTAACGATGCGGCTCTGATTTTCGAGCCGGAAACCTCCGCCGCCTTGGGCTTCGGCTTCAGATGCGGCTTCCTCGGCCTTCTCCATATGGAGATTATCGAGGAGAGGCTTGAGCGTGAATTCAACCTTGACCTTATAACCACCGCTCCCAGCGTTATTTATGAGGTTACAAAGCGGGGCGGCGAAATGGTGAGGGTTGACAACCCGTCAAACTATCCCTCTCCCGACGAAATAGAATTTGCCGCAGAGCCTGTGGTTTCGGCAAGCATTATCACCCCTACGGAGTACGTGGGCGGTCTTATGGATCTTTGCCAGGACAGACGGGGCACCTTTATCGACATGAAGTATATCGACACGGAGCGTGTGGAATTACACTACGATTTGCCCCTTAACGAGATTATATACGACTTTTTCGATGCGCTGAAAAGCCGCAGTAAGGGCTACGCCTCCCTTGACTACGAAATGAAGGGCTACGAGCCCAGCGACCTTGTGAAGCTTGACTTTATGCTCAACGGCGAGGTGGTGGACGCTCTGACCTTTATCGTTCACCGTGAAAAGGCGTACGGCAGAGCCAGAAAAATTGCCGAAAAGCTGAAAGAAAATATCCCCCGCCAGCTTTTTGAAATCCCCATTCAGGCGGCTATCGGCTCAAAAATCATCGCCCGGGAGACAGTTAAAGCGCTCCGCAAGGACGTGCTTGCAAAGTGCTACGGCGGCGACATAACAAGAAAAAAGAAGCTGCTTGAAAAGCAGAAAGAGGGCAAGAAAAAGATGCGCCAGCTGGGAAGCGTTCAGGTCTCCCCCGAAGCCTTTATGGCGGTGCTCAAGCTGGACGAGGACTGATATGAAAAAGCCCGTACTTATTCTTGCGCCCATGGCAGGCTTTACAGACGCACCGTTTCGCCTTCTTGCAAGGCGATGCGGTGCGGATTTTGCCGTAACGGAAATGGTTTCCTCCGTGGCAACGGTATATAAGGACAAAAAAACCGCCGCCCTGGCAAAGCTCCCGTCAGGGGACACGCCCACGGCAATTCAGCTTTTCGGCCATGACCCGAAAATCATGGCGAAAGCCGCAGAAATGCTTGCCTCGGGATACTATACGGGAAATGTCAGCCAGGTCGCTCCCGCAGCAATTGACGTTAATATGGGCTGTCCCGTTAAAAAAATCGCCGGAAGCGGCGACGGATCGGCTCTTATGAGCTCTCCCGCCCTGTGCGGCGATATTGTGGCGGCAATGAAGGAGGCGCTTGACCCCTACGGCATACCCGTTACCGTAAAAATCCGTGCCGGCGCCGATACAGCTCATATGAACGCCCCGCAGGTGGCGAAAATCTGTGCGGACGCAGGCGCGGCGGCAAT
>JAQXKW010000024.1 GCA_029010655.1 Clostridia bacterium
ATTACAGAGTCGGTCCCGTTGACGAGCGATGTATATTCGGAAAGGCTTATTTCCGTGTGCTTCCCTTCAGCGAGATAACCGCTTTCAAAAATCCTTATTCCGAATAATGAGGTAAAAATGCCTTCACAACAGATACAGTGGTTTCCCGGGCATATGGCGAAAACTCGCCGTATGATTTCGGAAAACCTGAAAAATGTAGATATAGTTATTGAGCTGCTGGACGCAAGAATTCCTCAAAGCTCAAAAAACCCGGAGATAGCCGGTCTTATAGGGCAAAAGCCCTCCTTGGTGCTGCTGAACAAGGCGTCCCTTGCGGACCCCTCGGTCACAAAGGAATGGGTTTCCGACTATGCAAAGCGTGGCATCCGTGCCCTGCCCGTTGACTGCATTACGGGGGAAAATCTTAATAAAATCGGCGTTTTTGTCCGCGAAATACTCAGCGACAAGCTGAAAAAATACGAAGAAAAGGGCATGACGGGCAAAAGGCTGAAAGCTATGATTGTGGGTATTCCCAATGTGGGAAAATCCTCTCTTGTAAACAGGCTTTCCGGGCAGAAAAAGGCAAAGGTAGAGAACCGTCCCGGAGTTACTCTCAACAAGCAATGGGTTATTACTAATCAGGGCTTTGAGCTTCTTGACATGCCCGGCGTTCTCTGGCCCAAATTCGAGGACAGGCTCACAGGCGAAAACCTTGCCGCAACAGGCGCTATAAAGGACGCAATCCTTGACACGGAGGAATTGGGCATGATACTGGCAAAAAGGCTTTTCGACCTGTATCCGGGGCTTTTTTGCGAAAGATACAAGCTATCTCAGGACGAGGCGGAGGGCCTTGACGCATACGAGCTTCTGCGCTTAGTGGGCAAAAAACGGGGCTTTCTCGTTTCCGGCGGCGAAATCAACACGGAACGCGCCGCTCTCATGCTTCTTGACGAATTCCGAAGCTCGAAAATCGGAAGAATTTCTTTGGAGAGGCCTCAAAATGCTTGATTTATCATTTGAAGAACAGTTCCGATGTGCAGGATATAAAATAATATGCGGCACGGACGAGGCGGGCAGAGGTCCCCTTGCAGGTCCCGTTGTGGCGGGCGCCTGCATACTTCCCGAGGGACTTGTTATAGAGGGGCTTGACGACTCAAAAAAGCTGTCCGAGAAAAAGCGGGAAAAGCTATACGACGAGATAACAAAAAAGGCGATTTCCTGGACTGTGGCACTTTCCACCCCTGAGGAAATCGACCAAATAAACATTCTTGAAGCCTCCCTTCAGGCAATGCGCCGTGCAATAGACGGTCTCAGTATAAAGCCCGACCTTGCGCTTGTTGACGGCAATATTGACAGAGACTTTCAGCTCCCTGCCAAAGCCGTTGTGGGAGGGGACGCCGTTTCTCAGTCCATTGCGGCGGCGTCAATTCTGGCTAAAGTCACCCGTGACAGAATGTGTGCAGAGCTTCACGAAAAATATCCGCAGTACGGCTTTGCAAAGCACAAGGGCTATCCCACCAAGGAGCACAAGCTGGCAGTTTATGAATTCGGCCCCTGCCCCGAGCACAGAAGGTCTTTTCTTTCGTTTCTGGAGCGGGACCGTGAAAAGCTGGAGGCGGCTCTGCGGGAGAAAAGAGAGTCCCATGGATAAAAAGGAAACAGGAAAGCTGGGAGAGCAAAGCGCCGCATCATTTCTTGCGGGAAAAGGCTTTACCGTTATTGACCGCAATATCCGTTCAGGGCACCTGGAAACGGACATTATCGCAAAAAACGAGCGGAATATAATTTTCGTTGAAGTGAAAACAAGGCGGGAATTTCCCAATGCTCACAGCCGCTTCGGACGCCCTGCGTCCGCCGTGGATCGGAAAAAGCAAATGCGGCTCATTGCCGCCGCCGAGGAATACATGCGGCGAAACCGTGAAACCGTCGGGGAGCTTATCCCCAGAATAGACGTTATTGAAGTTTATTTAAGTCCCGAAACGGACGATTACAAAGTATTAAAAATCCTACATATGGAGAATGCCGTTCACAGATAACGGCAAACGAAAGCACTTATGAAATACATCAGCACAAGAGACACATCCCGCTGTCCCGAAAAAGTTTTTGCCGCAGAGGCAATTAAAAAGGGACTTGCGCCCGACAGGGGGCTTTATATGCCGGAAGAAATTCCCGCACTTACCGAAAAAGACATCGAAAGGCTCCGCACTCTCCCTTACGAAGAAAGAGCCGCAGAAATTCTTTCCATGTTTTTGACGGATTACGACAAAGAAAAGCTTCTCAGCGATTGCAGAGAGGCATACTCCGACGAGAGATTTCCCGGAGG
>JAQXKW010000025.1 GCA_029010655.1 Clostridia bacterium
CTCAGGGCGGTAAATGCGACATCTGCCACAGCGACGTTATCCAGAAGTCAAAGGATGTTTGGTACCTGCGTATAACCCAGTATGCGGATAAGCTGCTGGAGGGACTTGATACAGTCGACTATCTTCCCAATATAAAAATGCAGCAGGTGAACTGGATAGGTAAGTCCACCGGCGCATTCGTCGATTTCCCCGTGGCTGGCACCGACGAAAAGCTCACCGTATATACCACCCGTCCCGATACCCTGTTCGGCGTAACCTTCATGGTAATGGCACCCGAGCATCCCATGCTCGATAAGTATGCAGATAGGATTGCAAACTTTGACGAGGTTAAAGCGTACAGAGCGGAGTGCGCAAAGAAAACGGAATTCGAGAGAACTCAGCTTGTAAAGGATAAAACAGGCGTAAAGCTTGACGGGCTTTCCGCAGTTGACCCCGTAAACGGAAAGGAAATCCCCATATTTATTTCCGATTACGTTATGATGGGCTACGGTACGGGAGCTATTATGGCGGTTCCCGCCCACGACCAGAGAGACTACGAATTTGCAAAGAAATTCGGCGTAGATATAATCCAGGTAATAAAGGGCGGAGATATTTCCGTTGAGGCATATGCCGGCGACGGCGAAATGATTAATTCCGATTTCCTTAACGGATATACAAATAAAAAGGACTCTATCGCAAAAATAATAGAGGTGCTGGAAGAAAGAGGAATCGGAAAGGGCGGCGTCCAGTATAAGATGAAGGACTGGGCGTTTAACCGTCAGCGCTATTGGGGCGAGCCTATCCCCATAGTCCATTGCGATAAGTGCGGCATGGTGGGCGTGCCTTACGAGGAATTGCCTCTTAAACTGCCCGATATGGAGAATTTCGAGCCCGGTCAGGGCGGCGAGAGCCCTCTGGCAAAGCTTGACAGCTTTGTTCGGTGCAAATGTCCCAAGTGCGGCGGCGACGCAAGACGGGAAACCGATACAATGCCCCAGTGGGCAGGCTCCTCCTGGTATTACATGAGATACATCGATCCCCATAACGACGAAATGTTTGCCGACCCCGAAAAGCTTAATTACTGGCTCCCTGTGGATTGGTACAACGGTGGTATGGAGCACGTTACAAGACATATGATTTACTCCCGCTTCTGGCATCATTTCCTTTATGATCTGGGAGTTGTACCTACCGCAGAGCCTTATGCAAAAAGAACGGCTCAGGGACTTATCCTGGGTCCCGACGGCGAAAAAATGTCAAAATCAAAGGGCAACGTGGTTGACCCCAACGACGTGGTGGACAGCTACGGCGCAGACGTACTCCGTGTGTACGTGCTGTTTATGGGCGACTATGAGAAAGCCGCTCCCTGGTCGGAGGCAAGTGTCAGAGGCTGTAAGAGATTTCTTGACAGAGTTGCGGGACTTACGGAGATTGCAAAAGGAAACGGCGTTACCCCCGAGCTTGAATCGTCCTTCCATAAGACTATCAAAAAAGTGTCCTCCGATATTGAGAATATGAAGTTCAATACGGGCATTGCGGCACTTATGACCCTTATTAACGAAATTTACAGCGTGGGACACCTGACGTTGGACGAGCTGCAAACCTTTGTTTCGCTCCTTTGCCCCTATGCACCTCATATAAGCGAGGAAATATGGGAGATGACCGGCGGCAAGGGACTGCTGTCTCTTGGCAAGTGGCCGAAGTACGACGAAGCGAAAACTATCGACGATACCGTTGAGATCGCAGTGCAGATTTGCGGCAAGGTTCGTTCCACCATAACCGTGTCAAAGGATATTTCAGGGGACGACGCAATAGCCGCCGCAAAGGCCGATGAGAAGATCGCTTCCATGCTGGAGGGCAAAACTGTAATCAAAGAAATATACGTTCCCGGAAAAATTGTTAATATAGTTGCAAGGTAACTTGAGAAATTTGAAAATAATGCTTGACAATTGGCAATTTCTCGGATATAATAATACGGAAGTGCAATAGGGCACTTTGCTTAGGCGAAAGCGAAGGGAGGGAAACAGAACAATGGCAGAAATCAGAGTTAAAGAGAACGAGTCTCTTGACAGCGCGCTTCGTCGTTTCAAACGTCAGTGCCAGAGATCCGGTATCCAGGCCGAGCTTCGCAAAAGAGAATGCTACGAAAAGCCCAGCGTAAAAAGAAAGAAGAAGTCTGAGGCAGCAAGAAAGCGTAAGTTCAAATAATCATCAAGGGCTGACTTGTGTCAGCCCTCATTTTTTGGAGACAGTATGAAAATAACATTGCTTGATGCCGCAACCCTGGGAGAGGATCTGGATATTTCTCCCCTGAAGCGTTTCGGCGAGGTCATAGCCTATCCCAAATCAGCACCCGGTGAGGTTGCAGAGCGCATAGGCGACTCGGACTGCGTTATAGTAAATAAAGTAAAGCTTAATGAAAGCACCGTAGGAGACGCCCCCAATCTGAAGCTTGTATGTATTGCGGCAACAGGGTACGATAACGTGGATACGGAATATATGAAAAGCCGAGGCATAGGTGTCTGTAACGCGGTGGGCTATTCCACCGACAGCGTGGCACAGCTTACTCTTGCCATGGCGCTTTCCCTTGCAACTAATCTTCCCCAGTTTAACAGCTATGTAGAGATGGGCGAGTATTCAAAAAGCGGCAACGCCAACTGCCTGACCCCTGTTTTTCACGAGCTTTCAGGCAAAACGTGGGGAATTGTAGGTATGGGCAATATAGGCAAAAAAGTGGCTCAAACCGCAAAAGCGCTGGGCTGTCGTATTATCGTTAATAAGAGAACGCCCGACCCTCAGTGGGAGTGCGTTGATATTGATACTCTGTGTAAAACCGCAGACATAATTTCTGTCCATACGCCGCTTAATGACTCCACAAGGGGGCTTGTTTCCCGTGAGAGAATAGCTTCCATGAAGAATGACGCCGTTGTAATAAATGTTGCAAGAGGCGCCGTCTGCGACGAAGAAGCTCTCTGCGAGGCAATTAAAGAGGGAAGACTTGGCGGTATAGGGGTAGACGTGTATTCATCCGAGCCCTTTGACGAAAGCAGTCCCTATTATTCCGTAAAGAGTATGCCTAACGTGTGCCTTACTCCCCATATGGCGTGGGGCTCGTACGAGGCAAGAGTGCGCTTGCTTAACGATATTGTGAAAAGCATCGAATCGTATCTTTCCGGCGGAAATTATTCAAGACTTGTATAAATCCCGTATTTTAGGGGAACAATACCGTACCAAACGAAAGGTACGGTATTTTTTATGAAAGTAAAAATCATTTTATCCCTGTGCGCATCTTTTCTTGCGGCATATATGCTGGTTTCGGTGCTTCCCGTAAACGGGGAGGAGCAAATTTATTCCGATATGATAAGACTTCACGTTATTGCAAATTCGGACACCGACGAGGATCAAGCCCTGAAGCTGAAGGTCAGAGACGCAGTGCTTGAAACCGTTGAAAAAATGGAACTGCCCGAAGATAAAGAGCAGTCCGAAAAGGTTATTTCAGATAATAGAGATACGCTGAAAGAAAGCGCAGAGCGTGTTATCGAAGAAAACGGATATGACTATTCCGTTAATGTGGAATTGGGCGTTGAGGAATACCCGGAAAGGGAGTACGACGGCTTTGTTCTGCCTGCGGGGGAATATACGTCCCTAAGAGTGATAATAGGCGAAGGCGAGGGTCATAACTGGTGGTGCGTGCTGTACCCGCCCCTTTGTAAAACAGCCGCAGAGGACAGGGAAGAGGTGTTCGTGGCGGCAGGCTTTTCCGAGGAACAGTACAGAACCATAACCCAAACTGGCAAAACCAAGTATAAGATTAAATTCAAAATACTTGAGGTGCTTGAGGAGCTGTTCGACTGATTTGTAGCATAAAAAATACAAAAAATGCTTAAAATCTTTCAAATAGTTATTGACAATGGGGATTTAGCATGCTATAATAGTCAAGCGCGTGGCGGAATAGCTCAGCTGGCTAGAGCAATCGGTTCATACCCGATAGGTCGTGGGTTCAAGTCCAACTTCCGCTACCAGTAAGGCCCGTTGGTCAAGAGGTTAAGACACCGCCCTTTCACGGCAGTAACGGGGGTTCGATTCCCCCACGGGTCACCACGAAAAAAGCACTTCCTCGGAAGTGCTTTTTTCAATGCTATCCGTTTCCTTCGGAAACGGGCGATATATGCCTTCGGCATATTTACTAATACCGGAAAAACAAAAATCAATTCTGTATAAAGAATGAATCAACCTGTCAAGAGGTTGAAAAAAGATAACAATGCAGATTCTCATGTAGACTTGAACCGACAAAACAATTTTATAATTGCTTTGCGGAGCAAAGCTACCTAAATTATTCATTATTCATTAGCGTAAGCGTCTTCATTCTTCATTACAACAATCCGACTTATTGAATAATGAAAAATGAATAATACAAAACAAAAATCCGCCCTCTTTTGAAAACGGATTTTCGTTTTGGTGCGGGTAAGAGGACTTGAACCTCCACCGAGTTGCCCCGACTAGAACCTGAATCTAGCGCGTCTGCCAATTCCGCCATACCCGCATTCCGTGACAACAATGGGATTATACCACGTAAGCGGCCGTTTGTCAATACCGGATTTCTATTTTTTTGCCCTGTTTGATATTTTTCTTTTTGTTTTGCGTCTCATAAAATGCAGTTTTCCATCATATATTTACACTGCTATCAACAGGTATCCGTAAGGTGAGGTATATCCATGAAAAAAACTGCGTGGCTTTGTGGTTTTATCGGTCTTTCCGTAATATTCGGCATTTGCGCCGTGCTTATCGGCAATGCCGACACCGTTTTTCCCGACGGCTCGACTATGCCGGCGGGAGCCGAGTCCTCCGTCACTTCCCCTCTGATTGTCATTGACCCCGGTCACGGCGGAGAGGACGGGGGCTGTTCTGCTGCCGACGGCACTCTTGAAAAGGACATTAATCTGCTTCAGTCGCAAAGCCTCTGCGACATGCTGAACGCCATGGGCATACCTACGGTTATGACGAGAACTGACGACAGCATGCTTTACGACAGGTACGGCGACCTTGAGGATTACACGGGGAGAAAAAAAGTATACGATTTGAAAAACAGGATCCGTTTTTCATCGGAATCGGGCGCTGTGGCAATGATAAGTATACATATGAACAAATTCCCCGACGGAAAATACAAGGGAACGCAGGTTTACTACTCTCCCGACAATGACGGAAGCACTCAGCTTGCGGACTACATTCAGAATTCGGTTTCAAAGAACCTGCAAAAGGACAATTCGAGGCTTATAAAAAAAGCGGGAAGCAATATTTATCTTTTGAACCGATCCGAAATCACCTCTGTTTTATGCGAGTGCGGGTTCCTCTCCAATCAGGAGGAAACAGAGCTTTTGAAAGACGGAGAATACAGAGAAAAGCTCAGTCTTTGCATAGCCTCAGCAGCCATGGAATGGCTTTTGAGCCCCTCGGAACAGACGAAATAAAAAAATCAGAAAATAATCAATCTTTTTTGAAAAAGGTGTTGACAAACGGACGCAGTTTTAGTATAATACTACACGCAGGCGCAAGAGCGCAGGCAATGCGAGAGTGGCGGAACAGGCAGACGCGCACGTTTGAGGGGCGTGTGGTTAACACCGTACGGGTTCAAGTCCCGTTTCTCGCACCATATCGAGTATTCATAAGGGGTTTCACTTGTGAATACTCGATTTTTTATGTCTTGATACGGTTTTATGTATGAGCAGGCGGAATGCCTGCTCTTTTTGCTATGCCGGTAGCGGCTCGGTCAGATACTCCACAGCAACACCTTTGCGGGTGTCTGCTTTGATGTGCTGCCTATTAGATACCTCGGGTATTTCCACATATCCGACAAAGCGGTAATAGATTATGATTCTTTGGGTTCTGCTTTTGCCTGTACCCTCTGTTTCAAACACATCAATGTGGTCGATGAGTTCACGCAGAAGCGGTGCGGTCAGCCTGTCCATTCTCATGAACCTGCGGATTGCTGAAGTAAAGGTTTCACGGTCCCTTTCACATTGACCGCACTCGGAAAGCTTTTGGCGAAGAGTTTTTATCTTGGCTTTCAGTTCCAACCGTTCAAGCTCATACTTCTGGGACAACTGCATAAACCACTCGTCGCTTACCTTGCCGGTAGCGTTATCTTCATAGAGTTTTTCGTAAAGCTGAGATACTGTATCGTTTAGCACGATTGTTTTTTGAAGCTCCTCTTCATCGTGCTTCTTTTCTCTCAACAGTTCCTTATCGGTCTTTTGCGCAAGAAGCTCGGCAAAGGCTTCTTCGTCCGATTCAAGGAACTCCGCCATTCGATGAAGCTCAAGCATAACAACCTGCTCAATGGCATCTGCTCTGACATAGTGTCTGCCGGGACAGCTTCCTCGGTAATCTACCTTGTTGTTGGCACACACGAAATAGTGAATGTCCTTGTTGATAGTATTCGTATGATGACGGAGCTTACCGTGACAATCGCCGCAAAACAGCAAATCACAAAATATGCTTTTCTCACCGTTTTTAGGTTTGGGAGCTCTGCGCTTTGTTTTGGATATTAG
>JAQXKW010000026.1 GCA_029010655.1 Clostridia bacterium
TCCGTGGCGTATGCGCTTTATACCCCGCCTATCGATTTGGAAAAAGAGTACGATGTTGCGGTGGATTTTAACAGCTTCTGGCACGAATGCGCCATAGGCGCACAGAAGGTGAACGCAAAGAAAAGAATAATGTGGCTCCACAGCGATATCCGTGTAAAACGGCAGGTGGAGTTCAGATACAGGGTAAACTGGGCGCTTTCCCGTGGAAAATTCCGACGTTTTGACGAGCTGGCGGCGGTGTCAGCAGGGGTCAGGGACTCGTTTTACCCCTGCGCTCCGAAAAAATATTCCAATATGAAAATATCCGTTATAGGCAACTATATCGATACGGAAGAAATATATCAAAAATCTCTTGAAAAAACGGATTTTTGCCCCTCTGCGGATAAAGTGAATTTTATATCCGTGGGCAGACTGAGCTACGAAAAGGGATACGATATTCTGATAGATAATTTCGCAAGGGCGTACCAAAGGAGACAGGATATTCACCTTTACCTTGTGGGCGACGGCGACGAAAGAGAAAGGCTTGAAGAGCAGGCGAAACGCTTAGGGGTTGCCGAAAATGTTACCTTTTTAGGGAATAAACCAAATCCGTTCCCCTATGAGGCGGCGTGCGACGTTTTCGTTCTCACGTCCAGATACGAGGGTCAGCCCCTTGTGCTTGAGGAAGCGACGGCGGTGGGACTTCCCGTAATAATATCGAAAAACCTTGAGCCCTATACGGAGGGCAGAAAGGGCTTTGACGACGTGTCAGAGGCAATGTTCCAAGCAAAGAAAGGCGAAATCAAGCCGGACAGTCTTTCGGAGTATAACAGGAAAATTAAAGAAGGGATAAGCACGCTTTTCAGTGTATAAAAACATGATTAAGGTACTTTCCGTTTTCGGCACACGCCCGGAAACCATTAAAATGGCACCGCTTGTTAAGGAGCTTGAAAAAAGAAAAGAGATAGAAAGCGTAATCTGCGTAACAGGTCAGCACCGTCAGATGCTTGATCAGGTGCTGGAGGCTTTTCAAATTCGCCCCGATTACGACCTTGATATTATGAAAGAGGGACAGACCCTTACGGATATTACGGTGCGGGTTCTTGAGGGCATGAATAAGGTTATCGAAAAGGAAAAGCCCCAAATAGTCCTTGTTCACGGAGATACTACCACCGCCTTTGCGGCGGCAATGTCTGCGTTCTATAACAGAGTTCCTATCGGTCACGTGGAGGCAGGGCTGAGAACATATAATAAATACTCCCCGTACCCCGAGGAGATAAACCGCCAGTTTATAGGGTGCGTTGCAGATATGAATTTTTCTCCCACGGAGAAAAGCCGGAATAATCTAATAAAAGAGGGCAAGGACCCGGAAACGGTGTACGTTACGGGAAATACCGCCATCGACGCCATGAAGCTCACCGTCAGGGACGACTATTCCGACGAGGTCACGGAGTGGGCAAAGGATTCGAGACTTATCGTTCTCACGGCGCACCGCAGAGAGAATATAGGCGATACCATGAAGGGCATGTTCCGTGCCATCAGACGGGTGTGCGAGAAATATCCCGACGTAAAGATAGTGTACCCGGTGCATCTTAACCCGGCTGTTGTCAGTGCCGCCAACGAGGTGCTGGGCGGTATGGACAGAATCAGACTGATAAAGCCTCTTGAGGTGGTGGAATTCCATAACCTGCTCTCCCGCTCATATATAATCCTAACGGACAGCGGCGGAATACAGGAGGAAGCGCCGTCGCTCCATAAGCCCGTAATCGTTCTCCGTGATACCACGGAGCGTCCCGAGGGCGTGGAGGCAGGCACTCTGAAGCTGGCGGGAACGGACGAGAATGTTATATTCAACATGATAGACGAGCTTCTTTCAAACAGAGAGGAATATGAAAAAATGAGCCGTGCGGAAAACCCTTACGGCGACGGACATGCATCGGAGAGAATTGCCGATGCCATAATTGATAAATTCAGCGGCAGGAGTTAACCGATGGAGAATATTATTGCAGTTAAAAATAAAATAAAGCCTTCCCTTGAAAGGCTTGTACCGGGCGTGGTATTTGCATTGCTTATAATACAGCCCCTGCTTGATATTATTTCCTATTGGGCAAACCAGTGGGAATTTACCTCTGTTACCACCGCCGTCCGTTTTCTCATGTTTGCGGTAATTATGCTATACGGCTTTATAGTGTCCGACAGAAAAAGGATTTATGTCGTAACGGGCGCCGCCGTGGCCGTATATTGGGTTCTTCATATGGCGGCATGCTTTAAGGCAGAGGGCGGATATATTTCCCCTGTATCGGATGCGTCCAATTTTCTCAGAATAATCCATCTGCCGCTTTTCACCCTTGCTTTTGTAACCTTTTTCAAAAAGGACGCAGATGTGCCCCATTACGTCAGGAAGGCGTTTCTGGTGAATCTTGTAATAATGATTCATTCCGTTATTCTTTCCTATATGACAGGAACACAGGTGTATATGTACGGATATATGGGCGTGGGTCTTATGGGCTGGTCTGCGGTGCACAACGCACAGAGCGCAATACTTGCTCTTGTCGTCCCGCTGACATTGCTGTATGCCTATAAAAAGAAGAACAAATTGGGCTTCTATCTTGTATCTCTTGCAGTATTCGTGTGCCTGTTTTTCTCGGGAACAAGAGTTGATTTCTATTCCATACCCATAATAGCCGTAGCCCTTATTATCGGACTTATATTTACCGGCGAAAAAAATCCCTTCTATTATATCGTCCTTCTGCTTATGGTGCTGGGCGCGCTTCTCTGCTACAAGACCTCCATTGCCTATGATATAAGAGGCAACCACGAGGTCAGCATGGAGTACAGGCAGGAGGAAGTGGAGCAGATGCTTGAGGTGGCTGAGGACGATAAGGAAACGGCGGTTACTCTCGGCGCAAATATTACCAGAGAGATATACGATTCCCTTGACCCGCTGACGAGAAAGAACATTAATACGATTTATGACAGATACCTGGGCGGTATGATTCACAGATACGGCTTCGACAGGGTGTTCTATAAATATAATTACAGTCTTGTTGTGTCCAATTTGGTGGATATGCGTCAGCAAAAGAGATTTTTCTCTGAAATGGCGTGGGAGAATGCAGACCTTTTCTCAAAGTGCTTCGGATTTGAATATCAGGTGGTAGTGGAGAATTATGACAGGGTTAATATAGTCACCGGCGAGACGATTCCCACACAGCAGATATACGATTTGGAAAACGATTTCCCGGCGGTGTACTATTTCGGCGGATATGTGGGCTTCGGACTGTATATGCTGTTCTTACTTTACTTTGTGCTGATGATGGCGGTTGCCGTTATTACCAGATTTAAGAAAGTAGTAAATGTTGAAAGCATTGCCGTGGGACTTACCTTTGTTCTGGCAATGGGTATCGCCTATTATGCGGGCTATGTGCTCCGACGTCCCAATACGTCCGTGTACCTGTCGGCAATCCTTGCGTACATTTACTATCTGACAGCCATAAAAGAGAACGTAAAGCTCACCGATATTTTTAAGCTATTCAGCAAAAACAGGGATTTTTGACAATTGCAGAAAACCATACAATTCCGTACAATTAAGACAATTGCCGAAAACCCTCGTGCGGCATAAACATTGGGGTTTCGGACGGCACCGGCGTCAAAATCCGTTATAGACCAAAGGGAGGATACCGTGGCAAAGTGTAAATTAAGTATCATAATACCCGTATATAAGGTGGAGGAGTATCTTCCGGGATGTCTCGATTCGCTTTATCCGCAATTGACCGACCAATGCGAGGTAATACTTGTTGACGACGGCTCGCCGGATTCCTGCGGAGACATATGCGACCGCTATGCGGAAAAGTATCCGGATAAAACTCTCGTTATCCATCAGGAAAATACGGGAAACGGCGGAGCAAGAAATGCAGGAATAGAAGCGTCGAAAGGAGAATATCTCTTCTTTGTGGACAGCGACGATACGGTTTCGCCCGACGCTGTGGAAACCCTGCTCTCGGCGATTGAAAAAATCGGAGCGGATGTGATCTTCTTTGCAGCAAAATCGGTTTCCGAAACGGGAGAGATACTGTCATACAGCAACGATCCGTTTGAGGCGGGAAAGCTCCTTCGTATAAGGGAGTATAAAAGTGTTCTTATAGCTCCTCCCGGTCCGTGTAACAGAATTACCAGAGCGTCTCTTTATAAAGACAATTCCATACGGTTTCCGCACAGGGTGTGGTATGAGGACATAAGAACTACTGTAAAAACTCTGGGCGTGGCAGAAACAGCGTACTATATAGATAAGCCCCTGTATAACTATCTCCGCAGAAGCGGGTCCATAATGAATAACGCAAATGTGGAGAAAAACGGGGAAATTATTGAGGCTATGGACGATCTGAGAGAGTTCTTCACCGAGAAGGGGCTGTATGAAACCTTCAAGGATGAGCTTGAGTTTCTCATAATCGATCATGTGCTTGTGGCGGCTACGGTGAGAGTGCTGAGAGTTTCGCCTAAAACGCATCCTCTTGTGAACAGGTTCAGGCAGTATACGTATGACTGCTGCCCGGACGTTAAGAATAATCCCTACGTGGCTACAATGACGGGAACACGGAGACTGATATTCCGTTTCCTTGTCCGCAAAATGTATTTTCCCGTTGTCCTGATTTTCAGATATATAAAAAAGTAGAAAAGAGTGCCGCACGGCACTCTTTTCAGCCTGATGACATGACGAAGTCAGTCATCAGGCTGGCAGAGAAAGACAAAGGGAGGCAGATTCGGTGATTTTGCCGCTCGTCGGCGTACAAAAGTACGCCAGAGGGCAAAAGCGCCGAAAGCCAATAACGGCGGCTTTTAGGACGCCGTTAATAATTCTGTCTGTTTTTTACAAATTGTAGGTTCTAATTAACTTAGTATTTTTTGTCTTTAATTGGCGGTCTAACCGCTTTGTCTTTACTCTGATCTCCGGTCAAAGACCGGAGATAATCATTACAGTTTACACAGTTTGTTAAAATAACTTTCCGACTCCCTTTTCAGCCTTCCGGAAACGTAAGCCGTAACCATAACGAGAAGCGCAAGAGTAAGCCTTTCCCGTGTGCCGGGGTCGGGAGACGGGTAGTCTGCGGTCACCTTTTCCACGGTGCGCCTGATCTTTTCCTCGTCCGAGACGAACATGTCAAGCTCACGGACGCATTCGCATAAATAGTCGTACAGACGAGGCTCC
>JAQXKW010000027.1 GCA_029010655.1 Clostridia bacterium
AGATATACTTTCAAACCCGATTGCACAAGTCTGCGACCACAGTTTTCCGATAGGATTAGCAAGCAATACTTTTAATCCTAAGCCGAAAATAAACACTCCCATACCTTTCAGCACAGATGATACTTTGATTTTCCGTTTATACAGTTCTTTTTCTACTTGACCGTAAGTGACAATCGGGCCGGCGATAAGTTGCTCAAACATTGAAATATATACAGCATATCTAAGCAAACTTCTTTCTGCTTTTGCATTTCCTCTGTAAACATCAACGATGTACGAAATTCCTTGAAAAGTGTAAAACGAAATGCCGATAGGCAATACGATATCTGCGGTAAAGTTAAAGTTCGGATTTAATCTGCCCATTTCATTTATTACAAAACCGGAATACTTAAATACGGCAAAATTGATTAAATGAAAAATTATGCCTGTGGCTAATAATATCTTCTTGCGTGCAGGAAATTTTTCAATCCATATACCAACTGCAAAATCCACAACAATGCTGAGTATAAACAATATAAAATGTTCGGGGTTACGGATCGTGCCTACAAAGTAAAAACATAAACTGCCGATAAACAATATAAAATTCTTTATTTTATTAGGCACAATATAGTAACATCCGAAGAATATCGGCATAAATATGAATATAAATTGTATACTGCTAAATACCATAATCGCACCACCGTTTTGCTGTTCTGATATATAGATGCACGGGCGATGCAAAAGGTGACACACAAATCTATTTTTTTACAAAATAATCAGCGGCAGAGAGTTCTCCCTGACGCCGCTGTGCTTATACTGTGTAATAGTATTATAACGGTACGAATATGGTACGCCACGAAAAAGGAAAAGCCCGAAAGCCATTGCATTACAAGGCTTTCGGGCATTACGTATTTTATTCCCACTCGATAGTGGCGACGGGCTTGGGGGAGAGGTCATAGAGGACGCGGTTTACGCCTTTGACTTCCTTCAGAATTCTTTCGGTTATTTTATGAAGGAGTTTATAGGGGATTTCCTCTATACTTGCGGCGGTGGCGTCTACCGAATTTACGGCACGGAGCACTACGGGCCACTCATAGGTGCGCTTATTATCCTTTATTCCCGTGGATTTGAAGTCGGGTACCACGGTGAAATACTGCCACACCTTTCCCTCAAGTCCTGCGTTTGCAAATTCCTCACGGAGGATTGCGTCTGACTCTCTTACTGCCTCAAGGCGGTCACGGGTGATTGCTCCCACGCAACGCACGCCCAGTCCCGGTCCCGGGAAGGGCTGGCGGTACACCATATTATCGGGAAGTCCCAGCGCTTTTCCCACTATTCTTACCTCGTCCTTATAGAGGAATTTTACGGGCTCTACCAATTCAAATTTCAAATCCTCGGGGAGTCCGCCCACGTTATGGTGCGCTTTTACGCCGTCCGACTCAAGAATATCGGGATAGATTGTTCCCTGCGCCAGAAACTTTATGCCGTCCTGCTTTCTTGCCTCATCGGCAAAGACTTCGATAAACTCGGCGCCGATGATTTTTCTTTTCTGCTCGGGCTCGTCTACTCCCGCCAGCTTATCAAGGAAGCGGTCTACCGCATCCACGTAAATAAGGTTTGCCCCCAGCTCCTCACGGAACACTTTAACCACCTGCTCGGGCTCGCCTTTTCTCAAAAGTCCGTGGTTTACGTGAACGCAAACCAGATTTGTGCCGATAGCTTTAATAAGGAGTGCGGCGACAACTGAAGAATCCACTCCGCCGGAAAGTGCCAGAAGCACTTTATCCTCTCGTACCTGCTGTTTGATTTCTTTAATCTGCTCCTGAATGAACGCCTCTGCCATTTCGAGGGTTGTTATTCTTTTCAGATTTTCGGGACGCAACTGTTTTTCCATATGTTCCTCCGTATATTTTTAGTTTGCAATAGGTTTTTTTCCTACGATTATTTTAACCTATTTTTGTCAGATTGTCAACAGGGGTAGTTCGAACTTTTGAAAGTGCGTTGACGGATATTGAGGTAAAACTAAACTAAACAGCGGGAGACAAGACGGCGCCCTACGGAGAAACGCACACTTTGCGCTGACGGGACGAACAGCATACCACAGAAGATGACAGAACAGTGCAATTACTCAACGGTGTCATTGCGAGGGGCAACGCCCCGTGGCAATCCTTACTAGTGTTATTGCTCGTCTTTATGTAGAAGGCTTTTTGGTTTCCGATTTCTGTATTTCGGCATCATTATGATGCCGAGGGGAGGGAGTGGAAAGGCAAGCAGATTACAGACGCCCAGACTTGTAAATGCATTAGTAAGGATTGCCACGACGGGCATTATGCCCGTCTCGCAATGACATTATTGGTGCGTTGCACAGACGTGCGGCAACAGCAGACCACTTGCCTCCCTTGTGCAAAGGGAGGGGGACCACGAAGTGGTGGAGGGATTGTTTACCAACGTAACACCAAAGACAATCCCTCCGTCAGCCACAAGGGCTGACACCTCCCTTTACACAAGGGAGGCAGACTATACCGTTTGCATTTTCGCCTACATACAGAACATCAAACCGATAGTAGAGATTGCCAAGGGTACTTGTACCCCTGCAATGACATCAGGGGGCGATACGCCCCCTAATGTGTGCGGCTTCGCCGCCTAATAATGTAGTTTTGCTCCATGACAAAAGCGGAGCGCGGCTCCGCTTTTTCCGGGCGGCTTCGCCGCCGTGTAATCGCTAGCCGCTAGCCGCTAGCCGCCAGCCGCTGAAAAAGGGCAATCTCCGTGAGAAATCACAGCGATTGCCCTTTTTATGTTTTTATGAAAGAAGTGTTCTGTCGTTTGCGAAGGTTTCGCCGGAGACTGCATTGAACTGCTTCATTATCAGTTCAACCGTGAGATTTTTCTTCTCCTCTCCCGAAATATCCAGGATTATCTTACCGTTATGCATCATTACAAGTCTGTTTCCGTATGCGATGGCGTCGTTCATATTATGCGTTACCATCATTGCGGTAAGGTGATTTTCTTCGATAATCTTATCGGTAAGCTCCAGCACCTTTGCCGCCGTTTTCGGGTCAAGCGCCGCCGTATGCTCGTCCAAAAGGAGAAGCTTCGGCTGCTGCAGAGATGCCATTAGCAGTGTTACCGCCTGGCGCTGTCCGCCGGACAGGGTACCGATTTTCGTGGTGATACGGTCTTCAAGTCCCAGTCCAAGCTGAGCGAGCAGCTCCTTATATCCTGCTCTCTCCGCCTTAGTAATGCCCCAGCCAAGACCTCTGCGCTTTCCGCGCCGTGCGGCAAGGGCTAAGTTTTCGTCGATATTCATATCTGCGGCGGTTCCCATCATAGGGTCCTGGAAAACTCTGCCCAGATATTTCGCTCTTTTGTGCTCCTTCATGGCGGTTACATCTTCGCCGTCGACGAGAATGCTTCCGGCGTCAAGTCTCCAAACGCCGGCAATTGCGTTCAGCACGGTACTTTTCCCTGCTCCGTTTCCTCCGATCACGGTGACGAAGTCGCCGTCGTTAAGGGTCAGCGAAAGGTCGTCCAGCGCTACCTTAACATTGGAGGTTCCCGGATTGAACACCTTTGTTACGTTTCTTATTTCGAGCATTTCTTTACTCCTTTATTAAGATAGGATTTCGGGAAATACTCTTCCTTTATATACGGAATTGCAAGGAACACTGCAACAACCAGAGCGGAGAGCATCTTGAGAAGGTCCGGATCGATTCCCATAAGGATTACGGTCTGATATACTATATAATAAACGATACCGCCCAAAGCGATCTGAGTCAGCTTCAGGGCGAAGTTATGCTTCAGCAGTTTTCCGAACAGGGATTCTCCGATAATGACAGCCGCAAGACCCACTACGATAGCTCCCCGTCCCATGCTTACGTCAGCAAAGCCCTGGTACTGGGTGAGAAGTGCGCCGGAAAGACCTACGATACCGTTAGACAGCACGAGACCTATCACTCTGTTCATATTGGTATTGATACCCTGCGCTCTCGCCATTTTGCGGTTACTGCCCGTTGCACGGATTCCGCAGCCCAGCTCCGTTCCGAAGAACCAATAGAGCACCACGATAAGGGCGATATTGAAAAGCAGAACAATAAACAGAGTGTTCTCCGTTATGGGCATTTTTTTCACATTCTGCATGGATACGAGCACGTCATAATTTCTTGACGGAAGTCCCTTATTGGCAACACCCATGATTTTCAGGTTTATGGAGTACAGGGAAAGCTGGGTGAGAATACCTGCAAGTATGGGAGGTATGCCCATAAATACATGGAACACGCCCGTCATCATACCCGCCAGCATTCCGGCGATTGTTGCCACCAGCATTGACACCCACACGTTATGTCCGGATATCATCATCATGGCACAGACTGCGCCGCCCGTACAGAGAGTTCCGTCCACGGACAGGTCGGCTATGTCGAGAATCTTATATGTAATGTAGACGCCAATGGACATAAGTCCCCATATGAGACCCTGCGCCACGGCGCCCGGCAAAGCATTAAGAAATGAATTAAAAAACATCGGTTACCTCAAATATTATCAATAGTCCGGATGAAAGCATCACCCGGACTATGACATTCCTTTATATTTCCCCGGAAATTATTCTGCCTCAATTGCTACGTAATCGGAGGGAACCTCGATACCCAGGTCCGCACAGATTTCCGCATTGTACTTCTTCACAAACTTAGGAGCATACTCAACAGGCATGGTAGAGATGTCAGCCTTGCCGGTGAGAATCTCAACTGCCATTTCACCGGTCTTGTAGCCGATGTCGTAGTAGCTGATTGTGAGAGACGCAACGCCGCAGCCGGAGCAGATACCCTCTTCGCCTGCGATAACGGGGATCATCTTTTCTCTTGCAACTGCGTCGATGATTTCGGTGGAAGATGCAACCGTGTTATCGGTAGGAACGTAGATAGCGTCTGTGTCAGCGCATGCCGCCTGAACTACGGAAGCCATATCGTTGGAGTCGGAGAAGGGGAACAGAGTTGCTTCAAGACCCTTTGCCTCCAGCTCTGCCTTAACAACGGTTACCTGGTAGAGGGAGTTTGCCTCAGCGGAGCAGTAGATAAGAGCAACCTTTTTAGCTGCGGGAACAAGCTCTGTAATCATTGCCGCCTGCTCTGCAAGGGGAGCAAGGTCGGAGGT
>JAQXKW010000028.1 GCA_029010655.1 Clostridia bacterium
GTCTGCTTTGCAACCCCGTAGAGGTTCTGGGATATGAAAATCCCGACGACCCGAGAGACACCAAAAACGGCTTTGTTACAGGCATTAAGTGCGTAAAGATGGAGCTTGGCGAGCCCGACGCAAGCGGACGCCGCCGCCCCGTTGAAATCGAGGGAAGCGAGTTTGTCCTTGACGTTGACACGGTTGTTATCTCAATCGGTACCTCTCCCAACCCCCTGATTAAGGACACCACCGAGGGTCTTGAAGTAAACAAGCACGGCGGTATCATCGTAAACGAGGACGGACTTACCTCAAGAAACGCAGTATATGCGGGCGGCGACGCAGTTACCGGTGCCGCAACGGTTATTTCCGCTATGGGCGCAGGCAAAACCGCCGCAAAGGCTATTGACGAGTACCTGTCAAACAAATAAAATTTCAAAAAGGAGGCGGAATATGAAGCTGTTTTTATGTCCCAACGTGTTCAATACAAAGCAGATAAACGAGGCGAAAGCCTGTATTGATACACTTGAAAGGCAAAACCACACCTGTTCTCTGTCTGCCTCTGACGCCGAGCTTTTGTTCGGCACGGACAAGCGCACCGGATTTTCCGCCGAGAGCGACCTTATCGTTTCTCTCGGCGGCGACGGCGCCGTTCTCAGGGCGGCGCAGACCGCCATCGGCGCAGATAAGCCGCTTTTGGGAATAAACAGCGGCAGGCTCGGTTATCTTTGCGCCATGACCTTTTCCCAAACGGATAGTTTTGATTTAATATTCTCCAAATGCGGACTTTCCGAGCGTTCTCTGCTTGAAATTAATTACAACGGCGAAAAAATCACCGCCGTAAATGACATAGTAATCGCGAAAGAGCATATCGGCTCCTCCGTTGACCTTTCGGTATCTGTGGAAAGCTACGGAGATTTTCGCATACGGGGCGACGGGGTTGTGATTTCCACCCCCACAGGCTCCACAGCATACAACTATTCCGCAGGGGGTCCGGTTATAGACCCGGAATGTGCCCTGATTGCCATAACCCCTCTGCACGCAAGCCGCGGCGTTGACCATACGGTAATAACGGACAACAAAAATAAGGTAACGGTGTCAGAGAGAAACAACGACGCCCTTATTGTCGCCGACGGCACAAGCATCGGAAAAATACAGGGAGACTTTGAGGTTTCCCGTTCCCATAAGGTTTTATCCATATACACCGCAAAAAACACCGATTTTGAAAATAAAGGAGTAAAAATATGACGCGCCGGGATGTTTCAAAAGCGACGCTGGGAAGACTCCCTTTATATATAAAATACTTAAAAGGCTTGCCCGAGGATATAAAAACCGTATCTGCAACCACCGTTGCAAAGGATCTGGGCTTCGGCGAGGTGGGAGTCAGAAAGGACCTTGCCTCTCTTTGCAGCAGCGGAAGACCGAAAATCGGCTACATAAAGGACGAGCTTACCCGCTGTCTTGAAGAATACGTAGCCGCCGAAACGGGAAGCGCCGTAGTTGTGGGCGCAGGAAAGCTGGGAACGGCTCTGCTTGAATACACAGGCTTTGAGGAATACGGCTGTTCCGTTCTTGCCGCCTTTGACATAAAAGTAACGGAGCCGAAAAAAACCTCCGGCGGGAAAGAAATTCTCCCCATGGAGGCTCTGCCGGACTTTTGCAGGGAAAACAAGGTAAACATAGGCGTTATCGCCGTTCCGGCGGACGCCGCACAAAGCGTTCTTAATACTTTCTGCGAAAACGGAATTAAAAGCATATGGAGCTTCGCTCCCGTAACCCTTTACAAGCCGGAGGGCGTCACCGTTCAATACGAAAATCTGGCTCTTTCCCTTGCCCATCTGAAATCGCAGATAAACCGTTAAGCACGGCGATTTCGGCGATTTTTTTGAATATGTTGAAAATACTGACGAGGTGAAATCATGATAATAGTTCAGATTTGCGTAGGCTCCTCCTGCCATTTGAAAGGCTCCGAAAAAATCGTCGAGCTTTTTCAGTCCGCCGTCTCGGAACACTCTCTTGAAGGCCAGGTGGCTCTCGCAGGTAGCTTTTGTACGGGAAAATGCAATCGGGAGGGCGTAACCGTCACGGTAGACGGCGTAGTATATACGGGCATTACCCCCGAAAACTTCAACACCTTCTTTGAGGACAAAATTCTTCGCTCCGTGTCGGCAGAAAGGGCGTGACAGTATGGAATGCTTAACCTTAAAAAAATCAAACTGCAAAAACTGCTATAAATGTATCAGGCACTGCCCCGTGAAGTCAATCCGTTTTTCGGGAAACCAGGCTTATATTATCGCAAATGAGTGCATTATGTGCGGTCAGTGCTTTGTTGTGTGCCCCCAGGACGCAAAACAGATTGTGGGAGAGACGGAAAAGGTTAAGGTTCTCCTTCACGGAGAAGACCCTGTTGTGGTGAGCATTGCACCCTCCTTTGTGGCAAACTACGAGGGCGTAGGCATTGAAGCCATGCGTGAGGCTCTGAAAAAGCTGGGCTTTTACGACGCCGAGGAAACGGCAATCGGCGCAACCCTTGTAAAGCGTGAATACGACCGCATGCTTAACGAGGAAAACCGTGACATTATTATCACCTCCTGCTGTCATTCCGTAAACCTGCTTATACAGAAGTATTTCCCCAAGGAGCTCCCCTATCTTGCGGACGTGCTTTCTCCCATGCAGGCGCACTGCAAAAATATAAAGGAGCGTATTCCCAACGCAAAAACCGTATTTATCGGCCCCTGCGTTGCAAAAAAGGACGAAGCACAGCACTACGAGGGTATCGTTGACGCAGTTCTTACCTTTAACGAGCTGACCGAATGGCTCAAAGCGGAAAACGTGACCCTTGAAAGGAAAAAAGACCCCGACGAGGACAGCCGTGCCAGACTTTTCCCCACTGCGGGCGGAATTCTGAAAACCATGGCTTTAGAGAATCCCGATTATACATATATGGCAATAGACGGAACGGAAAACTGCATTGCCGCCCTTCGTGACATTGAAAACGGCAATCTTCACCGCTGCTTTATCGAAATGTCCGCCTGCGTGGGAAGCTGTATAGGCGGTCCCGTAATGGAGAAGTTCCACCGCTCCCCCGTAAAGGACTTTGTTGCGGTTTCCGAGTATGCGGGAAGAAACGATTTTAATGTGGATCAGCCCGACCCCCTTTATCTTGAAAAACAGTTTGAAATTATAAACAGAAATTCCTATCAGCCCACGGAGGAGGAAATTCTCGATATGCTCAGGCAAATGGGCAAAACAAAGCCGTCCGACGAGCTGAACTGCGGCTCCTGCGGCTACAACACCTGCCGTGAAAAGGCTGTCGCCGTTCTTCAGGGCAAAGCGGAGATTTCCATGTGCCTGCCTCACCTTAACGAAAAAGCGGAAAGCTTTTCCGACACTATCGTTAAGAATACCCCCAACGGACTTATCGTTCTTAACGAAAAGCTTGAGGTTCAGCAGATAAATTCCGCCGCCATGGAGATAATGAATATAAGAAAGGCTTCGGATATTCTGGGAGATCAGGTTATCCGCATTATGAGCCCCAAGCTGTTTTCGGATGTTCTCGGCACGGGCAGAGGTATTTACAACAAGAGAGAATACCTGGCGGAATATAACCGCTATGTGGAAGAAACCGTTGTTTACGACAAGGAAAGCCGCCTTCTCATATGCATTATGAGAGACGTTACTGACGAGGAAAGAGAAAAGGACAAAAAGGAAAGCATAAGCCGTCAGACCATTGAGGTAGCCGACAAGGTGGTTGACAAGCAAATGAGAATAGTTCAGGAAATCGCCTCTCTCCTGGGCGAAACTGCGGCAGAAACGAAAATCGCTCTCACCAAGCTGAAGGAGTCCATAAGCGATGAATAATCTGTGCGCCGATATTGGCTGGAAAAGCATCAACCACGAGGGCGAACAGCTTTGCGGTGATCATGTTGATATTATAAATCAGGACGACAATTCCACCGTTATAGTTTTGGCGGACGGTCTGGGAAGCGGAGTTAAGGCGAGCATTCTTTCCACCCTTACCTCAACGATTATTTCCACAATGCTGGCGGAGGGTCTCAAGCTGGAGGACTGCGTTTCCACCATTGCCGCAACTCTCCCCGTTTGCTCAGTCCGCGGCGTTGCTTACTCTACCTTTACCATAGTTCACCTGATTGAAAACGAAACGGCGGAAATAATCCAGTACGACAATCCCCCCGTAATCTTTATCAGAAACGGGGAGAGATGCGAGTATCCCAAATCGGAGCTGAATATTGACGGGAAAAAGGTGTATAGGTCGGTGTTCAAGCTTCAGGAGGACGACTGCTTTGTGGTTATGAGCGACGGCTGTCCCCATGCGGGCATAGGTCTTGCCTATAACTTCGGCTGGAAGCTGGACGATATTGCGGATTTTATGCAGATGATGTGCGCCGCCGGATATACGGCAAAAACCCTTGCCACCATGCTTGTTGACCAGTGCAACAAGGAATACGGCTATCATCCCGGGGACGACGCCACCGCCTGCGTTATAAAAATCAGAAAGCGCGAGCCCATGAACATTCTGTTCGGACCGCCCCGCAACAGGGACGACTGCGACAGAATGATGTCCCTTTTCTTTTCAAAGGAGGGCAAGCATATAGTTTGCGGCGGAACAACGGCGTCTATCGTTTCGGCATATCTGAAAAAGCCCGTAAAGGCAAGCCTTAATTTTGAAAGATCGGACGTTCCCCCCATAGCGGAGATTGAGGGCGTTGACTTGGTAACAGAGGGCGTTGTAACGGTAAGCAAGGTGCTGGAATACGCAAAGGATCACCTTGACCGTGACGAGCTTTACGAAAAATGGAGCTTCGGAAAGGACGGCGCCTCGCTTATAAGCCGCCTGCTGTTTGAGGAGGCTACGGATATTAACTTTTATGTGGGCAGAGCGGTAAACCCCGCCCATCAGAACCCGGATCTGCCTATTAACTTTAACATCAAAATGAATCTGGTGGAGGAGCTGTCCCGTTGCCTGAAGGAAATGGGCAAAAGAATTAAAGTCAGCTATTACTGATAACGGCGGAACTCTTCCGAATATAAAAATCCCGTGCCTAAAAAGGTACGGGATTTATATTTGCGTTATTTAATATAACATGTGATTAAAATATCATTCTCGAACCCATGGTATCCGACAGTATCAAACAGCTCACCGTATTTATTACGGGTAACGGAGATAATCCTTTCACAAACAGCTTTATGAAGATCATCAGGTACACCGGACTGATCTGAAAACCCTCTGCCGAGGAAACGGGGAAGAAACATATCAACCAAACGGTTAAAGTACGGTGTGCTTCGCTTAATAAACTCCGTTTCCGCGGATTTGAACATATTTCTGCACGCTGTATCTCTGTCAAACTTCCAACTGTATTTTTTTGCCGTAATACCTAATACACCGAGTTCTTTCCAATATGATGAATAAATCTCGTTTACGATTTGAAAGTACATTTGATTATCTTTTTCGTGCTCTGCGTCCGGTTCATCTTTCTTCCCGGGAGCGTCATCCCTGCAGATGAACTTTCCTCCCGGTTTAAGAATACGGTATATTTCATCAAGAACCTTTTGCGGATTTGAAATCAGATGCAAAACGCTGTTTGCCACAACACAGTCTATGCTGTTATCCTTCAGAGGCAGGTCGAGCGCATTAATCCGACAGAGAAGGACATTATCAAGCAAAATGCCGTTCTGCCTTGCACGTTCCTGCAATATGGACATCATCGTGTTGGAAATATCACCGGCGATTATTTTTATACCGTGTTTTGCACAAGGAACGGTTAAGCAACCGTCGCCGCAGGCAAGGTCAAGGAAAACGCCGTTGCCGGTCATTTCAGCGATATAATCGGCAAACAGTTCGTCACGCTCTTCAATGACATACTTTTGAGTGCCCGAATATGCACCGCCGATATGCTCATACCCGATGTACTTATCTCCGTCGCCTTCTATGACAATATCCGGCGCATCGGAAAGCTGCAGAATGTTGTTGCGGATTGTGACAGGAGTTTTGTCTGATTTAATTATATCAAGCATACCGTTCATTTTATTTACCTCCGCAAATTCCGATTGATTGAACTGATTATAACATATTACCGTTGTTCTTACAAAATGCGCCTCTTGCCGTCTTTTATTTCTCTACGGGCTCGGCAAGGGGTTCCTTTTCGGCGCCGTTTTCTTCTTCGGCGACTTCTTCTTGAGTTTTCTCCCCGTCCGTTTCCTCAAGGGCGGTTTCAGCTGTTTCTGCGACGGTACTTGCTTCAACTGGGCTTTCGGTGCTTTCCCCGTCCTGTGCTTCTGTTTCCTCCGCCGGCACGGGCGGGAGCTTCTTTTTGAACAATTTGGGGAAGAATATTACTGCCAAAGCCACAGCCGCCGCCAAAAGCAGAAAGGAAAACGCCGCAAATATGTATGCGGGGGAGGACAAAACCTCCGGCTTTACGGTCAGCGTTTCCATAGCTTCGCAGTTCTTGCAGACTTGTAAAACGGTTCCCTTTGTGAAAAAGCCCGCAGGGGTGCTTTCCTTCTCCTGCCAAACATGCGTTGCCGCTTTAAGCGTGCCTTCGGTGATACTGCCGCAGTTTTTGCACACGAACTGGGCGGAGCCGCTTTTTCCGCAGGTGGCGGGCTCATAGGCTGTCAGAAGATAATTGTGGGACAGCTTTTCAAAAACTTCGGTCTCCCTTTCGCCGCATCGGGAGCACTCCGTAACCTTTTCTCCGCCTTCGGTACAGACGGCGGCAGCTTCGCTGACGGTTTTCATATCATGACCCAAAGCGGGAAGCTCTTCTGCTTGAGTTTCGCCGCAGACCTTGCATTTCAGCTCTTTTTCGCCTTTTTCGGTGCAGGTGGGTTCCTTTTTTATAATTTCTTCAAAATCGTGACCCTTAGCCGCAGGTCCGTCCCTGTATTCATAGGAGCAGACCTGGCACCGATACAGATTTCCGCCTGCCTCGGTGCAGGTAGGCTCCGAGGAGAGAACGAACTTAAAGGTGTGTCCTTCGGCTTTCAGTATATCCTTAAAGGAATAACCGCACAGCGAGCATTCATATCTGTTGTAGCCGTCCTCCGTGTGGGTGGCGGCGACGGTTTCCTTCAGTACATAGTTATGATCCTGAGGGGCGGGGATTACCTTTGTTTCCGTGTGATTGGCAATAGGGTAGCCCTTGTCGTTAAGATTTTTCGTTATGCGGCATTCGTGATACACGCTTCCGTCCCTGCCGCAGGAGGCGGGAGATGTCACCTCGTTTATCCAGTA
>JAQXKW010000029.1 GCA_029010655.1 Clostridia bacterium
TTTGTCCTTCCAAGGCATTTCCATAACCTCTTTCTTTTGGTCATTTCTTGCCTTCTATTATACTTCAAAACTGTTTACTATCCTATTACATTACCTGTTTACTATCTTATTACATTGTACAGCTTGCTCCCGCCGCTTTGCTGCTTTTTGCCTTTTATAAAGCGATAATTGTATGTAAGGACACAACTCATCCACCGGCAGAGCCGGTCCCCTTTCCCTTTACTAAGGGAAGGCAAACGGCGGCAGCAAGCCCCCGCCCTACGGAAAAACGCACGCTTTGAACTGACGGAAGGTGCCTTCAGTGCATACGTAGAGATTGCCGAGGGTACTTGTACCCCTGCAATGACAGGAGGGGAGACGCAAGCGTCTCCCCCCGTGTGCGCTGTCTTCGCCGCCTTAATGTTTTTTCGCCGATTATTTATAATATTTTCCGATTACTAACCGTCTATTATCCGTCCATCAGCCTTGCGCCCCCTCCGGAACCTCCGCGCCGCCCCATTCCACGACGGTAAAGCCGCTCCTTTCCGGGGCTGTAAGCTCCTGTTCTGGAAGCTCAATATAAGCGTCCGTTCCCTGCCATGCCATAAACACACGCAAAAGCGTGTCGGGCTGAGGGGTAACGCTCAAAGCCGCCGCATCCGTGTAAACATCCCTTTGGAACGAAATAATGTTGTACGGATTATTCTCCATTAAAGGTAGCCAGTACACAATAAACTCATTTGCCTCACGGCGGGTAAGTCCCAGCTTTTTAAGCGCCCCCTCCAAAAATGCGGCGGTGTCCTCTCCCCTTACGCAAAAGCCCTCGGAAAGGTCGTACCGGGCGTCAGTTTCGCCCTCCCAGTAAAGGTAGTTATAGGTCTTTCCCATACTGTCAATCAAAGTGCCGTCGGGAAACGCCGTTACAGTCCAGCCGTTATCGTATCGGGGATAGGTGCAGGTAAAGGCACCGTGAAGGGAAAGCTTTACCGACACCTCTGTTTTCTTTTCGGGGTACAGGTATATAACAGGCTTAAATACCAAAACTCCCTCATTGTCAATCTCGACCTCTTCTATTGAAACCAAATCCGCCTGAACAAGATTATTTTTCTCGTCGTAATATGCATTCTCAAAGGCGCATATTACCCCGTCCCCTATGCACCATTCATCGGAGAGAACGCCATTTAACCGGATCGAATACTCACCCACATAAGCGGGCACCGCAAAAAAGCAGTCGGAGTGTATTTTCGTAATAACAAACTCGCCCACGGTCTCCCCCTGCCATTTTTCGGCGTTGTTTTCGTCAAGCTCGGTTCCCGAATATTTGCTTTTGCGAAGATTTTCCGCCGTTCTCCAGCCTGTCGCCGTAATCTGTGCGGGGTAAGACTCCATAATTCCCCCGGTGTAGGTGATTTCCACCACGCTCCCCACGTCGGCGCCGATGTTTTCCAGCCCCTTTTTGCTGAAGGAGATTTTGTCGCTGCTGTTCTGCTCCTCCTCTCCCTCAAGGGGCGATACCGTAACACTGTCTCCGTTTATTTCAAGCACCGTTGCAAAAAAATTGTGCGGTACACGGTCGATTTCCTTTTCCCACAGCGCCTCAACGGATAAATTCCTGTCGGAGCCGAAATATATGCGGGTCTTATCATACACGCCGTCGGAATATAGCCTGTTCCACGCCACTATTTTATAGGTCAGCGCAGTATATTCCCGTGTGCCTCCGTCGTCATATGCGCTCTGCGGCAAGGGCACAAGCAAAACTGCAAGCAAAACTGCTACGGCTATGGGTATCCAAATTTTCTTTTTCATTTGATTCTCCGTCAGTCATATAAAAATTCATATTCCGGAAGTGCCTTCCACTCCTCGCTCCCTGTCAGTATTTCCTCAATAGACTTGCAAACGCTGAGAAATTTCTGCCCTTTTTCGTCTTCGGATGAATAGGAATAAGCTATATTCTCCGCCTTTACCGTTTTCAGCTCACAGCCGCATTGAACGGACAAAATCAAGGTCATGGAGGGCGATGTGTATACGCCTTCATTCGGATTGTATTCATCCGGATAGCTGAGAATATCCAAACTGCCGATAAGCTCGTGTATCTGCGCCGTTTCCGAGTCGGAAAGCATATAGGTTGTTTCGTATTCCTCCGGATGGGTAGCATCGGTGGTTTTTACCAGCTTTCCCGTCTCGCTGTCATAGGAGCTTATTCCGTTCACACCCCATACATAGGAAAAAGAAGAATGATCCGATGTGGGTTCGTTTCCCATATTGTCTGTCACGCCCGTGCTGTCCGGCGCGGAAGGCTTCTCGCCCTTTCCGCACCCGCAAATAAGGAGTGCGGCAAGAACAAAGGTAAGTGCCCCTGCAACAACACGGGCAATAGTTCTGTTATTTTTCATAATCAAATTCATAATCAAATCCTCCGTTTACTGTTCCGAAAGTCCGAGGGCGGTTTTCAAGTTTTCCAGTACTTCGGACGAAAGTGTTGCGGACACGCCGTTAATGTCCTCAACCGTGTCCCCGTCAATATAAAATACAGCCTTTTCGCCGCCCTTACCCGTAAAGGTAACGGTGTATTCCGCCGCAGGGCTTGAGTGCGACACAACGCTGTCCGAGGTCTCGCGGTTTTCCTGCGTTTCGGGGTTGCCGTCCGGGTCTCCGGGAGTGCCGGTGGTTCTGAACATACGCATAATCATACCGTAAAGCTCCGAAGCCCTTTCTTTATCGGTGATTTTTGCGTATTGCTCCGTCTCGCCGACCTTTGACTGCAATTCTGCCACGGCAATTTCAGTCTCTGAAATTGCGTCGGGTTCACTGCCCCCGTTTATTTCCGCCATTTCCGCCACATCCGCCGATAACTCCAGCTTTTCCGTATCGCCTTCCTTCGTTCCGAAAATCCTCGGAAGGGATAGTGCCGAAACAAGCACGGCGCACAGGCAAAGCGGCACACATAGGGCAACGATTTTTCGTCTGCGCCTTTCCCTCTCTTTAATTTTTTCTTCACTGCGGCGGAAAATTTCCGCCTTTAATTCATTTAATTGTCTCATAATGCTAAACCGCCGTTCTCTCCGAGAATACTGCGAAGCTCCTTTTTTGCACGGTACAGAAGATTATCCACCTGTTTGGGGGTTTTCTTCATAACCCTTGCCGCCTCCTTGTAGGTCATGTCCTCAAAATAAATAAGGTGAATGACCGAGCGCATGTCACGGGGCAAGACGGCAATTGCGCCGTTCACCGTGCGTTTTCGCTCGTCTGTCAGGAGAATTTCCGAAAGCTCGTCTTCATCGCCGGGTATGTCCGTATGATGAGAAAGCTCCTCTGTACTGATTATCTTTCTGTGCTTTATGTAGTCAAGAGCACGGCTCCTGCCTATCATAAAGAGGTATGTTTTCAGAGTCACCTTGAAATTATACCTGTGCTTGTGAACAATCAAATCCGAAAAGGCGTCCACGGCAATATCTTCGGCGGCGTGAACGTCATGCACATAACGGTCAATAAAGAAAACGAGACTGTAAAACAGCTCCTCCATTATTTCGTCA
>JAQXKW010000030.1 GCA_029010655.1 Clostridia bacterium
AAGAAGCTCCATAAGGATTGAGTGGGGCACCCGTCCGTCCATTATAACCACGTTTTTAACGCCCTTTTTGAGAGCTTCGATACAGCAGTTTACCTTGGGTATCATTCCGTCCGAAATAATTCCTTCTTTGTAAAGCTTGTCGGCCTCGCTGATGCTTATTTCCGAAATCAGCGAGGAAGGGTCGTTACGGTCTCTCAGAACCCCTGCAATATCCGTCATCATAATAAGCCGCTCTGCACCCAAAGCGCCGGATATGTGAGCGGCGGCGGTGTCGCCGTTAATATTGTAGGTGTTTCCCTCGCTGTCGCATCCAAGGGTTGACACAACGGGGATATACCCCTTTTCCAGAATATCGGTAATAGGCTCAATATGTACCTTTGTTATCTCTCCCACAAAGCCCAACTTTTCGTCCTTGACGGTGGCTTCAATGAGCTTTCCGTCCATTCCGGAAAGACCTATTGCCCTGCCGCCCTTCATTTCAAGCAGATTTACGAGAGTTTTGTTAATCTTGCCGGCAAGCACCATTTGAACAATGTCAACGGTTTCCTTGTCGGTAACACGGAGTCCGTCCACAAACTCCGACTTTTTGCCCAGCTTTCCCATAAGCTCGTTGATTTCGGGACCGCCCCCGTGCACCAGCACGATTTTCACGCCGATAAGCCACAGGAGAACTATGTCCTCCATGACCTGCTGTTTCAGGCCATCGTCAACCATGGCGTTTCCGCCGTATTTGACAACTACGGTTTTTCCCGTGTACCGTTTTATATAGGGGAGAGCCTGGGTCAGCACCTCCGCCCTGTCCGAATTGGAAAACTGATTCATTTCTTTCTCCGTTCCGCCGTACTTCGGCTTTTTCTTTCGGCGTTATTATGTGCGGTAATCGCCGTTAATCTTTACGTAATCGTAGGTAAGGTCACAGCCCCATGCGGCGGAGGAATATTTCCCGTCGCCTAAGGTTACGGCAATGTCAATTTCCTTTTCCAAAAGGATTTCCTTTGCCTTTTCCTCGGAGAAATCAACTCCTGCGCCGTTTTCGCACACGCAGATTTCCCCTTTTGCGCTCTTGAAGGACACGCCGATTTTTGAAACGTCCACATCTGCGCCGCTGTATCCGATAGCGCACAGAACACGTCCCCAGTTGGCATCTGCGCCGAACATTGCCGCCTTCAGAAGGCTTGAGCAAATAACGCTTTTTGCCACCTTTTTTGCGTCCGTAGCACTGCGGGCGCCGCTCACATGACATTCAAGGAGCTTTGTTGCGCCCTCGCCGTCGCCGGCAATCATTCTGCACAGATGAACCGTTACCGTGTTCAGCGCTTTCATAAATTCGGAAAAGTCCGCACCGTCCTCCCGAATTTCCTCATTTCCCGCAAGCCCGTTGGCAAGCACCGTAACCATGTCGTTTGTGGAGGTGTCGCCGTCAATGCTTATCATGTTAAATGTGTCGGCAATGTCGGAGGACAAAGCCTTTTGAAGCATTTTTGAAGAAATCGCCGCATCGGTGGTAATAAACACAAGCATTGTCGCCATGTTGGGGTGTATCATTCCGCTTCCCTTGGCAATGCCGCCTATGCGGCATACCTTGCCGCCCAAAGTAAATTCCACGGCAACCTCTTTCATTACCGTGTCGGTGGTCATAATGCCCTCTGCGGCGTCGGCGCCGCCGTCCTTTGAAAGTCCCGCAACCAAAGCGGGAATTCCGTCGGCAATGGGAGCAATGTCCAGCGGCTGACCGATAACGCCTGTGGACGCTACAACCACATCGGAGGGGGAAATGCCCAGCTTTTCTGCTGTCAGCTCGCTCATCTTTTCGGCAATCTCAATTCCGTTTGCGTTGCAGGTGTTTGCATTGCCGCTGTTGCAGATAACAGCCTGTGCATACCCGTCGGAAATATGCTTTTTCGTAACCGTAAGGGGCGCACCCTTTACAAGGTTTGTGGTGTAAACTGCCGCCGCCGCTGCCTTTTTCTCACTGTAAATCAGGGAAAGATCCTTTTTCGTTCTGTTCTTGCGGATACCGCAGTGAACACCTCCTGCAAAAAATCCCTTTGCGGCGCATACG
>JAQXKW010000031.1 GCA_029010655.1 Clostridia bacterium
ATTGCCGCCGCCGAGGAATACATGCGGCGAAACCGTGAAACCGTCGGGGAGCTTATCCCCAGAATAGACGTTATTGAAGTTTATTTAAGTCCCGAAACGTACGATTACAAAGTATTAAAAATCCTACATATGGAGAATGCCGTTCACAGATAACGGCAAAGGAAAGCACTTATGAAATACATCAGCACAAGAGACATATCCCGCTGCCCCGAAAAGGTTTTTGCCGCAGAGGCAATCAAGAAGGGACTTGCTCCCGACCGGGGGCTTTATATGCCGGAAGAAATTCCCGCACTTACCGAAAAAGACATCGAAAAGCTCCGCACTCTCCCTTACGAAGAAAGAGCCGCAGAAATTCTTTCTCTGTTTTTGACGGATTACGACAAAGAAAAACTGCTCTGCGACTGCAGAGAGGCATACTCCGACGAGAGATTTCCCGGAGGTGCCGCACCGCTTAAGGATATAGGCGGCAGCAGATTCTCCCTTGAGCTGTGGCACGGGCCTACCTGCGCTTTCAAGGACATGGCGCTCCAGATTATGCCCAGGCTTCTTTCCTCAGCCCTTGAAATGACGGGAGAGAAAAGACGGGCTCACATTCTTGTGGCAACCTCGGGAGACACGGGAAAAGCCGCGCTTGAGGGATACAGAGACGTGCCCGGCGTGGATATTACCGTATTCTTCCCCAACGACGGCGTTAGCCGTATGCAGAAATTGCAGATGACCACCCAAAAGGGTGAAAACGTAAATGTTGCCGCAGTTTTCGGCAACTTTGACGACGCTCAGAACGGCGTTAAGGCGATTTTTGCAGACAAGGCTCTCGCCGAAAAAGCGGAGGAAAAGGGATTTTTCTTCTCCAGCGCAAACTCTATTAACTGGGGCAGACTTGCACCTCAGATAGTTTATTACATTTCCGCATACTGCGACCTTATTACGGCGGGAAAGATTTCAAACGGCGACAAAATTAACGTGTGCGTGCCCACGGGCAACTTCGGAAATATTTTCGCCGCATACATAGCAAAACAAATGGGACTTCCCTTAAAGCGTCTTATATGCGCTTCAAACGCCAACTGCGTGCTTACGGACTTTATACGCACAGGCACCTATGACAGGAAACGGGAGTTTTTCAAAACCATGTCCCCCTCAATGGATATTCTTATCTCCTCCAACCTTGAACGCCTTCTTTTCCTCATTGCAGGTCCCGAAAAAGCAGCCGCATATATGAACGAGCTTTCCGAAAACGGAAGCTATACTGTTTCGGAGGATGTACTGAAAAAAATAGGCGAAACCTTCTCAGGCTTCTACTGCCCCGAAGAAAAAACCGCCCGTGTTATTAAGGAAACCTTTGAAAAATACGGCTATCTTGCGGACACTCATACCGCAGTTGCAATCGGCTGTCTTGACGAATACAGACAGGCAACGGGCGACAGCACCGTTACCGTTATCGCATCTACCGCAAGCCCCTACAAGTTTGCCTCCGACGTATGCGCAAGCCTCGGTTCCCCTGCTGACAGCGACGACCCTGCGGAAATTTTAAGACAGCTTGAAACCGTAAGCGGAACCGCCTCACCGAAGCCTCTGTCCGCTACTCTGACTCTGCCTGTGCGATTTACAAATACCATTAAGCCGGAAAACATGGCAGACTTTATTTTCAATAACTGATATGTCCTTATTTTCAATAGCCGACCTGCATCTGTCCCACACAGCCGGAAAGCCTATGGACAAATTCGGCGCAAGATGGACGGATTATACCGAAAAAATCGACAAACGCTGGCGTGCAGTTGTGACAGACGCAGACACCGTTGTTGTTGCCGGAGATATTTCCTGGGCAATAGACCTTGAGGGCGCCGTGGAGGATTTCAGGTTTATAGAAAGCCTTCCCGGCAGAAAGATTATCGGCAAGGGAAACCACGACTACTGGTGGCAAACCGCAGCAAAGCTTGAAGCCTTCAAGGAGGAAAACGGCTTTGGGACCGTGGATTTTCTTTACAACAACGCCTTTGAGACGGAGGATTATATTATATCGGGCACACGGGGCTGGTATGTTGAAGAAAAAATGCAACAAAAGGAAAATGCCGATTACCAAAAAATCGTCGCCCGTGAGAACGGAAGACTTCGCCTCAGTCTCAGCGAAGCGGACGCTATTCGTCAAAAAACCGGCAAGCCCATACTTGCCTACTTCCACTTCCCTCCCGTTTTCGGAGATTTCCGATGCGGCGAGTTTATTGAAACCTTAAAAGAATTCGGCGTTAAAAACTGCTATTTCGGACATATTCACGGCAACTACACTGTTCCGAGAAGCACAAATACAGACGGAATTTGCTTCAGTATTATATCGGCGGACTACCTTAATTTCGTTCCCATGATAACAATGCCCATGGATTATTGATAATAACAAAGTTTTTACTCAAAAATTGTTGACATTTTACAAATATTCTTGTATCATATTAAAAGGCAAAATTTTGATATAAATAAAGATGTGAGAAATCACAGGAGAAAGGCAAAAAATTATGAGCTTGAATTCATCCAAACTTATCGACAAAAACCTTTATGAGCTGAAAATCGGCATTGACGCCGAAACCTTCGGTGCCGCAGTAAACAGTGTTTACAAGAGACAGGCAAAGAATATTACCGTCCCCGGCTTCAGAAAAGGCAAGGCTCCCCGTTCCATCATCGAAAAGATGTACGGCAAGGGCGTGTTCTATGAGGACGCTATTAACGCTCTTATTCCCGATGCGTATGAAAGCGCACTTAAAGAGTCCGGTATCGACGCAGTAGGTCAGCCTGAATTTGACGTTGAGTCCGTTGACGAAAACGGCGTTGTTCTCGTTGCAAAGGTATATGTAAAGCCCGAAGTTAAAATCGAAGGCTACAAGGGTATCGAGGTAACAAGAAAGGTTGAAAGAACCACCGCCGCAGAGGTTAAGGCGGAAATCGACAGAGTTCGCGACCGCAACTCCAGAATGATTGACGTTGAGGACCGTGCCGCAAAGACCGGCGACACCGCAAACATTGACTACGAAGGCTTTGTTGACGGCGTAGCATTTGACGGCGGCAAGGGCGAAGGCTACGACCTGATTCTCGGCTCCGGTCAGTTTATCCCCGGCTTTGAGGACCAGATTGTAGGTCATAACATCGGCGACGAGTTCGACGTTGTAGTTACCTTCCCCGCAGACTACCACGCAGAGGAGCTTGCAGGCAAGGAGGCAACCTTTAAGACAAAGCTGAACGGTCTGAAGCTCAAGGAGCTTCCCGCCGCTGACGACGAATTTGCACGTGATGTTTCCGATTTTGATACGTTTGCTGAATATGAAGCAGATGTTAAGGCAAAAATCAAAAAGAGAAAAGAAGACGCCGCAGATTCCGAGGTGGAGGGTCAGCTTATCGACGCTCTTATGGAAAAGCTGGACGCAGACATTCCCGAGGTTATGTTTGCTGCGGAAACCGAGAACTTTGTTCGTGACTACGACACAAGACTCCGTATGCAGGGACTCGACTTAAAGACCTACTTCCAGTACACCGGCATGACGCTCGACAGTCTGAGAGAGCAGCTCCGTCCCCAGGCGGAAAAGCAGGTTAAAACCCGCCTCGCTCTTGAAAAAATTGCAGAGCTTGAGGCTGTTGCCGTTTCAGACGATGAGGTTGAGGCAGAATATACCCGTCTTGCAGAGGCATACGGCATGGAAGCCGACAAGATTAAGGAAACCGTTGCCGCTGAAGACATTGCCGCTGACCTTAAGGTTAAAAAAGCAGTTGATTTGGTAAAAGCTGCGGCTGTTATAAAGAAGCCTGCCGCAAAGAAGGCTGAAGCAAACGCAGAAACAGCAGAGGAAAAGCCTGCCGAGGAAAAGAAGC
>JAQXKW010000032.1 GCA_029010655.1 Clostridia bacterium
TAGTGACGGAGGACGCCGCCACCGCAGAGCGTTTTGCCGCAGCTGTGGACAGCGCCGCCGTGTATGTAAACGCCTCCACACGGTTTACCGACGGAGGGGAATTCGGACTTGGGTGCGAAATAGGCATTTCCACTCAGAAAATGCACGCAAGAGGCCCTATGGGACTGCGTGAAATGACCACTTATAAATACATAGTCCGCGGAAACGGACAAATAAGATAAAAACGGCTGAAAAACAGCCGTCGGAGGAAAGACGAAAATGTATACATTCGGTTTTATTGGCTGCGGCAATATGGGCGGCGCCCTTGCTGTTGCCGTTTCAAAAACGGAGAAGAATATTGCGGTTGCCGACCGCTCGGAAAAGGCATGCGAAAACATCGCCGGGATAACCGGTGCGGCAGTCGCAACAAACGGGGATATTGCCGAGAAAGCAAGATATATTGTTTTGGGCGTAAAGCCGCAGGTGCTTTCGGAGGTGATGAGCGAGCTTGCTCCCGTGCTGAAAAAAAGGAAAGACCCCTATACGCTTATTTCAATGGCGGCGGGCGTGAAAATCGAAAAGATAACCGACCTTCTTACCTTGCAGGCTCCCGTTATCCGCATTATGCCCAATATGCCCGCCTCCGTGGGAGAGGGCATGATAGTGTATTCCGTAAACGGGCTTGTTTCCGACGGGGAAAAGGCGGACTTTGAGAAGGCGTTTTCGGCGGCAGGAGAAATAAGCTTTATTCCCGAAAAGCTCATAGACGCCGCTTCCGCCGTTTCAGGCTGCGGCCCCGCCTTCGTTTATATGTTTATTGAAGCCCTTGCCGACGGGGGCGTCCGCTGCGGTCTGCCCAGAGCGCTTGCCCAAAAGCTTGCCGCCAAAACGGTGGGCGGCTCGGCTGATACGGTGCTCATTTCAAAAAAACACCCCGGCGAGCTGAAGGACGCCGTCTGCAGTCCCGCAGGCAGTACTATCGAGGGCGTTGCCGCCCTTGAAAATAACGCTTTCCGCGGCGCTGTGGCAGAAGCGGTTGCGGCGGCATACGAGCGCACAAAAGAGCTGGGAAACTGACGGAGGTGCGCCGTGGCTGACAAAAGAGAGCATAAATACTACGAAAAGACCCTGCCCGAAGGCTATGAAGAAGCCTTTGTCATTGATGCAAAGGACAAAAAGACGGCAGTTTTTCTGAACATTGCGGCAGTACTTATTATGGCGGCAATTCTCACCGCATCCGTTCTGATTATTAAGCCCTCGGACTTTTTCAAAAGCTACAGCCTTTTGAGAAATTTTCTCCTGATTGCGGCAATGGTTGCCTATATGGTGCTTCACGAGCTTGTTCACGGTGCGGCATATAAGCTGCTGACGGGACAGAAGCTCACCTTCGGACTTACCCTTTCGGTGGCGTACTGCGGCGTGCCCGAGATTTATGTGTACCGCCGTGGGGCGATAATTGCGCTTCTCGCCCCCTTTACGGTATTTTTGACCCTGATAATTCCCGTATTTTTCCTTGAAAATGCGTGGGATAAGCTGTACGTTATGGTTTTGTTCGCCATGCATATAGGCGGCTGTGCGGGAGACCTTTACGATACTTTTCTGTATCTGTTCCGCTTCAGGGAGCCTACCGTGCTCATGCGTGATACGGGACCCAAGCAGACCTTTTACCGCAAAAAATAAAAAATCACGGAGATTTTCCGTGATTTTTCGTTATAACGCTATCCTTTCAGCCCCTTTGCCTGTCTTTCCATGTCCTCGATTACGATGTCAAAGATGTCTCCGAGACTTGAACAGTATTCAAGGACCTTCCACGGTTCGTTGGTGTGAAAGTGAATTTTTATAAGGTCCTCGTCGCCTACCGCTAAAAGGCAATCCCCTTTGAAATTGGATATGAAATAATCGTATATTTCGTCTTCATCAAGGTTTTTGCCTTCTATCAGTAACTGTGTGTCATATTTATATTCCAACATGTGCTTTTTCTCCGTTGATTATGATTAATTTATGCTTCAGTGGTTCAGCTCCTCAACCATTATCATGGCTTCCGCATTTGTTTTTCCGCCGCAAACGGAGCGCAGCAAATAGGTGCCCTCGCCGGCGTCCTTCAGGTAAACCTTCACCGATTCGCCGAGAGGCGCTTCGTTTCGGTAGTTTATGTCAAATTTTATTACATGCTTTCCCGTCATGTCGGGAAGAAAGCCGCAGAAGAAATCTCCGTAAACGGTGTTGTTCATGTGGCGGTTCAAATCTGCGTCAATATAGCGAACCGTGTGCTCGCCGACGAGAGAAAGCTCCGTTTCTCTGGGAATGTGAAATCTTTTGGGCATGTCCAGCTCAAGCA
>JAQXKW010000033.1 GCA_029010655.1 Clostridia bacterium
CACCCACTTCCTCTCCGTTTATGAATATTTTCATTTCGGTGAAATCGGGGCTGTTTGCAAGCTCGTTGCAGTGATCCTCGGGCAGACGGTTGAAGGTGCCCGCCACAAGAGTGTACCGCTTTTCTGAGGGAATTTCCTCCGTTGCGGCACGGACGCACATATATCCGTTGCCCTGACACATAACGGACTCAAATTTTGCGGGGGTGGTTTCCCCGTAGCCGTTTTCGGCGAGTATCCAGTTTTTGAATTCGCCTGTTCCTTTGTCGTAGCGCATAATTAACCTCGCTGTGTTTGTTGAGTTTTTTAGAAATCGGCTGAAGCCGAATAATCGATAAATTTATTGCGGGTAAAGCTCTTGCAGCTTGTCTTTAAGAACCCGAAACGCCTCTGCCGGGTCTTTTACGGGGGCGACCGCACGCTCCATGGGACAAATGCCGTCTCCCCGTCGGTTTGCAACGGCGTCGCACACATTTACATAGGTACAGCGTATGCCGTGCTCTTTAAGCAAATCCAGAGCACGGACGCTGACAACATTCGTATAAACCTCCGCAACGCCGCCGTAGACCATAAGCATTGCCGAAGCCCTGCCCACGATTTTGTCCGCAACCGACGCACCTCGGAGACATTCTCCGTCCTGTTCGAGCCATGCTATCATAGGGCCGATACCCCGCTTTTCGGAAACAGTCAGAACCCCGTCACGGCACCGGGCGCACCGAACATGCCCTTTCAGGGCATCTCTTGCTATATCAATATCCTTTTCAATCATCGAACTGTGCCACCTTAACGGTAAATTTGGACAGGTACGCTTCTTCTGTCAGAGCGTCTGCGTCCAGCTTTTCCTCCTCACGGAGCACCTTTTCCATCTCCGGCTTTGTTCTCGGATGTCTGGGGGTAAACACCGTACAGCAGTCCTCGTATGGCAGAATTGATGTGTCGTAGGTTCCGATTTCACGGGCACGGACTACGATTTCCTCCTTGTCAAGTCCGATACAGGGACGGAAAACGGGCAGCTCCGCTATGGCGTTTGTAACGGTAAGAGCGCCCATTGTCTGGCTTGCCACCTGACCGAGGCTTTCTCCCGTTATGATGCACTGACAGTAGTTTTCCGCCGCAACCCGGTTTGCAAGTCTCATCATAAACCGGCGCAGAAGCAGAGTAAAATACTCCTCGTCGCATTTGTCGCGGATTTCCTCCTGCAAATGGGTCAGGGATATTACATGAACCCTCATGCGGCCTGTGTATTCGCATAATTCCTTCGCCAAGGTCAATACCTTTTCTCTTGCCAGCTCGTTGGTGTAGGGAATGCTCTCAAAATAGAGAGCGTCAAGATAAAGACCTCTTTTCGCCATCATGTGCCCCGCCACGGGACTGTCAATTCCGCCGGAAAGAAGCAAAAGACCCTTGCCGCCGCTTCCCAAGGGAATACCGCCGGCGCCCTTGTCCTGCCCTGCGTGAATATATGCCCATTTGTCTCTGACCTCAACTCTTACGGTCACGTCGGGACGGTCCAAATCCACTTTTATGCCCCGAACCTTCTCTAAAACCACACCGCCCACCTCTGCGGCGATTTCGGGGCTTGTAAGAGGGAATTTTTTGTCGCTGCGCTTTGCCTCACAGCGGAATTTTTTAACTCCCCTTAGCTTTTCGGGAAGATATTCTCCGGCAACACGTAAAATATCCTCCATATTCTTTTCGCATACGGCGGCACGGGTAACGGAGGCAAAGCCGAAAACCTTTTTCGCCTGCTCGTACATTTCGTCCGTGTCCGCATCTTCCTCCGTAGGCTCAATATATACCGTGGATTGGTTGTATCTTACGGAAAAACCGCCCACGTATTTTGCTCTCCGGCGCAGTTCTTTAAGGAGCATGCTCTCAAAGGTGGACTTGTTCGCACCTTTCAGAATGATTTCGCCGTACTTGCATAGAATTACTTCATTCAAAACAGAATACCTCACATAAATAGTCATCATAATGATACCGCCAAAGTCATGTTTTGTCAATCGTTTGAACACATTTTAGCGTAAACCGTTTCACCGAAAAAAGTTGGATTTATGCAAAATTAACAAAAAGGGGTCCGTTATTTCTACAATGCGCTGATTAAAATGACTTGAAAGTTATTTGAAATGGTTGTATAATTAAATAGTGCCAACTGTTTTAAGAAAAAACGAAAATATTTATGCATTTTATATAAAGGAGTTCCGAAACATGGCTGAAATCAACACCAAAAGCTTAAGAAACGTCTGCCTGCTGGGTCACGGCGGCAGCGGTAAAACGTCCCTTGCAGAGGCAATGCTCTTCTGCTGCGGCGATATTGACAGAATGGGTAAGGTTACCGACGGTAACACGGTAATGGACTTTGATCCCGAGGAAACTGCGAGACATTATTCCATCTCTCTTGCAACGGCAAATTTCATTCACCACAGTATTAAAATTAACCTTCTCGATACCCCCGGCTACCCCGATTTCGTAGGCGAGGAGCTTGAGGGCATCAGAGCCGCAGACGCCGCAGTTATTATGGTAGACGGCAAGGGCGGACTTGAAGTAGGTACCGAGCTTGCGTGGGAGTATGTGGAAAGACAGAAGCTTCCCAGAGTATTTTTCATGAATAAGTGCGACGACCCTGAAGCAAGCTACGACAGAGTGTTCGCACAGCTTAAAGAAAAGTACGGCGCGAAAATCTGCCCCGCAATGGTTCCCGTAGACCATGCAGGAAAGAAGACCTTTGTAGGTCTTGCAGAATGTAAGGCATACGTGTTCGACGAAAAGGGAAGCAGAACAGAGGTTCCCATGGACGATGAGCTGAATGCTGTCGTTGAGCAGTATAAGGACCAGTTTAACGAAGCTATCGCCGGCACCTCCGAGGAGCTTATGATGAAGTATTTCGACGGCGAGGAGATAACCCCCGAGGAAGCCGCAAACGCTCTTCACGACGGAATTATCGCAGGCGATATCGTTCCCGTATATTCCGGCTCTGCAACAAAGCTGTGGGGCGTGCGTACCGTTATGCGCGCAATTACGGATTCGTTCCCCAGAATGACCGCAAAGAAAAACGAAACCGTTATTGTTGACGGTAAGGAAGAAGCATACGAAATCAAGGTGGACGGGGACGTTTCCCTGTTCGTGTTCAAAACCGTTGTGGACCAGTTCGGTAAAATGTCCCTGTTCAAGGTTATGAGCGGCACGCTTACAAAAGACACCGTTCTCACCAATTCCCGTACGGGAAGCCAGGAAAAAGCGGCTCATATCTATACCCTCAAGGGTAAAAAGCAGACCGAGGTCGACAGCCTCTGCTGCGGCGATATAGGTATGATACAGAAGCTGGTGGATACGGCCACAAACGATACCCTGTACGCAGGAAAGGCTGTTACATATAAGGGAACTGAGTTCCCCGAGCCCTATATGAGAAAAGCGGTTTCCGCAGAGGCAAAGGGCGACGAGGATAAGATTTCCACAGGTATTTCAAGACTTCTCGACGAGGACCCCACCCTCCTGTACGAAAACAATTCGGAAACAAAACAGCTTGTGCTTGCAGGTATTTCCGATATACATCTTGACGTTGTTAAATCTAAGCTCAAGAACCGCTACGGCACAAAGGTCGTGTTCTCCGAGCCCAGAATCGCATACCGCGAGACAATAAAGAAGTCCGTCCAGGTTCAGGGTAAGCATAAGAAGCAGTCCGGCGGCTCCGGCCAGTACGGCGACGTAAGAATTACGTTCAGCCACGGCGAGGAGGAAGGACTTACCTTTACCCAGTCCGTTGTAGGCGGAACCGTACCTAAGAACTTTTATCCCGCAGTTGAAAAGGGACTTCTGGAGGCAATGCAGAAGGGCGTTCTTGCAGGCTATCCCGTGGTAAACCTTGCGGCAGACCTGTACGACGGCTCCTATCACCCCGTTGACTCAAACGAAATTTCCTTTAAGCTGGCGGCAAAGCTGGCATATAAGCAGGGACTTCCCCAGGCAAACCCCGTTCTGCTGGAGCCCGTGGGCGAGCTGAAGGTTTCCGTTCCCGAAAGCATGGTGGGCGACGTTATGGGCGATCTTAATAAACGCCGCGGCAGAGTTATGGGCATGAACCCGGACGAAAAGCGTAAGGGCTATACAATCGTCGAGGCAGAAGCGCCCAGCGCCGAAATGACGGATTATACAATAGTGCTCCGTGCAATGACCCAGGGCAGAGGACAGTATTCCTTCAAGTTCGTAAGATACGAGGAAGTGCCCGGCAACGAAGCTCAGAAGATAATCGCCGCCGCAAAGATCGAGGACGACGAGGACTGAGAGAGTATATTCATTAATATAATCAGGGCATGCCGAACGTTTTCGTTCGACATGCCCTGATTTTTCGTGCGTTTGAACATCCTTTAATCGTTTCCTGTCAAATTCAGTCGATGAAAAAATTTAATATTGCTCCGCATTTCGACAAATATTTCAAACATCTTCGGTTATAATCAACGCACCGCAACGTTTGAGAAAAAATATGTTAAAAATTGACAAACAGTTTGATTCTATTGATGATTTTCGCACTTCAACCGGAATAGGCACGGGCGATATTTGCCATACGTGCGGCTACTACGCCCCCGGCGACGGAGGCGGCGCTGCCTACCGTATTGTATGTGAGGACAAGGGCACATACACAGATGACGGCGGCGAGATAATTGAGCTTACAGGCTCGGTTCCCTCTGACACCGCAAAAGCATATTATGGGGTTATGCTTTATACCGGTGAGATGGTAAACGTTCTCCAGTTCGGTGCGAAAAGAACAAAGGTTTCCATCGGAGATCTTGCAGATCTTCGGGACGACGGAATTGCCATTCAAAAGGCAATTGATTATGTAAAATCTAAAATAACTGCATCGACAACAGATGGGTTCACGGTGGAGAGTACAAGCTTTAGGATTCCTGCCGGCACTTATTACCTTAAAACCCAGATTAAATTTCCTCCTTATTTGCAGATGTACTTGGAGGGAAATGTCCAGTTTATTTCCTTTGTTGACGAAGGTGATACGCAATTGTTTGCATTGAGCGACAATGATTTCATAAAAATCGACAAGGAAGATGACGCATACTATACAGGCGAACTCTTTGCGAGAAAGACACCTGATTTTTACGCAGAGAAAAAAAGCACCGACGGCGAGAGCACCGGTGACTGCGGAGAAATGGGAGACTTTTTTGTATATCGCAAGGGAGCTGTTAAAATCTGTTACGATTACGACAGTGAAGAGGACACTATTATAAATCCGTTTGCCGATAAATTTCCCGCTCCGGCAACGGCAAAGACCGCCTGCATCAGCGGTCCCGGTGTCCTTATGATTACAAATAAAACAAGAATAAGTGACGGTAATAATTTAAAGATACCTGCTTTTTGCTGCGGCTTGGAAATAGGAGACAGAAGAAATCGTTTTAAGGAAAGCACAACTGCTGCTTACAATTGTCTTAAAATAAGCAATGTAAAACTCTGTTACTTTAACATCGGTCTGCTTGCTCATCCTTATAACTATTATTCTGATATTTTTGAAAATCTGGAATTTTTCCAGAACAATATCGGCTATTGTCTGGGTACATATTCATTCAGCGAAATCATGAGTACAGACTCAAACGGCAATATGGCGCGTATTGTCGGTGAAACCTCTCACGCTACGGGAGAAATGCTGCATTTCAGAGACACTTTGTTTACAGGCAATTACGTGGATTGCCGTTTCTTAGTTTCCGGATCTACTCACACATTTACAGAATGTCATTTCGATTTCAGCAACTGTGTTTTCCATACACCCTTCAGAACCTGTATATATGTTAAGAGCTGTCATATTGAGGGAACGGGGAAAAAAGTGATACGAAATTATTTTCCTGCGAATGAAGCGACTTCTCATTTGTTAACTGATTTCAATAGTAGAAGTGACGATTATCCTCTGTACGAATTCTACGGCATACTGTATGCGAAGCCCATAAAGAATTTCAGAGGTGTGGTGCAGGAGAGAGACCACGTGCAAATCTATATCTCGGACTCGGATATTGGTGACTATTATTACAGTCCCCTTCCACTGTTTGTTTTTGAGAATTACAGCAACACGGAAAAAAGTCTCGGACATCTAAATTCGTTTGTATCTCTTAGGAACAACTCGCTTCATAACGGTGCCTCTTGTCCTATATCATATGTAACATCAAAAAGAAATGATCAGGTGTATTCCGGATTTATGCTTCCGCATTGTATTTCGGCTGACGGCGTGAAGGATACCAATGTATCCATTCTGGCTGAGGGAAACAGAGAATGGGTAGGTTTTACCAATGAAAATCATGTGCATAACTACCGTTTTGTCAGCTATCGAACCCTTGCAAATAAATATCCGCTTTTCCAGAATGTCCAGTATTCCGACGAAAACGGCTGGACGGGCGTTACCCTGGATACGACCGGGCTTGGAAACTCGTCAATTCAGTTATCAGCACGACATGGTGAAAGAATAAGGTTATACGATAACAACTCCAAAGCTTTTTCTTTCGCAACAGATGTATATACTGATGATGAATATGATCAGGCGGAAAATTCGTACTTTGTGATAGCGTTTGATGACACGGTAAGTTGCAGAAAGGGAGAGATGTTCAGAATTGCCTGCGTATGCAATGAAATTCCCGTTAATGCAAAGCATACAAGAACTCAAGACAGTGAGGATTACTTTGAATATGAAAACCTCACTTACAAGGTATATGTTACCGAGTACGATAAAGACGGAAATGCATTAGGTGAGGAATTTGCATATGATCTGCCTTTCAATAACAAAACTACCGCCGTAGAAATGGCTTACTCTGCGAGTAATTACTACGAGAATGCCTGTTCCGCAGCCGCAAAGCATTATGTTCGCCATGCAGATGCAGCAAAGATAGGCTTTAAGTTAAAAGTAATTGTGCCCAAAACTAACTATATTAGCTTTTTTAGTGACAGATTTGCTCTCAATGCTCTGTTTGTGGAAAATGACAGAGTTGTGTGGGGGCCCTGCGCTTTGGGCTCGGACAACTGAGGCGAGACAATAAGATGTCATATATAAACACAGAACATATGTTTATTGGACTTCAAATACAAGCGGGAAATATCCCGCTTGTATTTGATTATTTGAAAATAATAGTAAAAATACTCAAAATACCGCAATAATATGTAATGTTCCATTGTAATATTTCACCCAAAATCAGGTGTTGACAAAATATGGCAATTGTGATACAATGATAACGGAGATGTAAATTAACTATATATAATTTTCGGAGGGATTATGAGAAAACGTATTATTGTTGTTCTGTTTGCTTTTGCAATGCTGCTGTCCTTGTTAGCTTTGCCCATGGCAGCCGGCGAGCCGGGTCCCGTGATATACAGCGGCAAGATGGGAGATGACGTTTACTGGAAATATGACCAAACCGAAAAGCTGTTGAAATTTTCCGGCACGGGTGACATGTATGACTTTGAAAACACGACAGATCAACCGTGGTATTCATATCGTAATGATATTATTACAATCGTTATCGGTGAGGGCATAACCTCCGTCGGTTCGTTAAATTTCTGTAATTGCAAAGGCATTAAAACGGTTACTTTTCCGAGTACTTTGGAGAGAATCGGGGCTTCTGCCTTCAAAAGCTGTTCAAGTCTTGTTATGCTCTCAATACCGGATTCCGTAACATATATCGGTGCGGAAGGGTTTCGTTCCTGCTCCGAGCTTTACAGCGTTACTGTCCCCGATACGCTTATGTATTTGGGCGATTATGCTTTCAGCGGTTGTAACGGAATTGACTATACGGTGTACGAAAACGGATATTACGTGGGCAATAAGACAAATCCGTATGTTGTTCTTGTAAAGACGGAAGACCTTTCGGTTTCATCTGCTGAAATAGCCGAGGGCACAAAATTTGTCTCAAGCGCTGTATTTAATAATGCGTCTCAGCTTACATCTGTAACAATACCCGATTCCGTAATAAGTATAGGGCAAAGCGCATTTTCCGGCTGCACGGCTCTTGAGAAAATCGTAATTCCCGATTCTGTTGTTTCTGTAGGTGTCAGAGCCTTTTACGGTTGCACTTCACTGGAATCGGTAAAGCTTTCCGAAAAGCTTGATATTATACCCGAAGCCATGTTTTATAACTGTTCCTCTTTGTCCCAAATCGAAATTCCCGGTTCCGTGAAAAGAATCGTCAGAGATGCTTTTTACTCCTGCCGTGCATTAACCTCTGTTACCATTCCCGACGGGGTCGAAGAAATAGGACACAGGGCGTTTGCAGAATGTATAAGCCTTACAGAGGTAAATATAGGGAAAACTCTTTCAAAGATATATGACGGCGGTCGTCTGTTTTCCGGGTGTGCCGGGCTTTCAAATGTTAATATTTCTGCGGAAAACGAGTATTTATCCTATGAAAACGGCTTTTTGTATAACAAGGATAAAACCTATTTGATAGACTGTATTCCTGAGCTTGTCCCCGATGAGCTTGTTATTCCCTCTACCGTGAAAACCGTGGGAGGATGGGTGTTCAGAAATTTAACAGAAATCAAGAGTGTTACCTTCCCAGACGGCTTGGAAACAATCGGAGACAGGGCTTTTGAGAATTGTACGGGGCTTGTTACGGTTTCACTGCCCGACAGCGTTACGGAGATTGGTATATCGGCTTTTTATGAGTGTGAAAATCTTGTGTCCGTAAGGCTGGGAACCTCTCTGGAAACCATAGGGAGCAGCGCATTCAAGTATTGTACGAAGCTTTACGAGGTGGTTAATGATTCCTCTGTCAGCTTGAAAAGATACTTAGGAACGTCAGATTACGGTTACGTGGTAAAATACGCAATAATCTTAGGCAGCGGAGAGTCAACGCTGAAAAACATTGACGGCTATCTGTTCCTTAGAGACAAGAGCAATGTAAACTACCTGGTAGCATATACGGGAGACTCCGCAGACCTTGTTCTGCCGGAAAGCTGTAACGGGGAAGAGTATATAGTCTATTCCTATGCTTTCTCAAAGAATAACAGCATCAGTTCGGCAGTAATTCCGGATGCGGTTACGGGGATTTCAAGAAATGCCTTTGACAGGTGCATTAATCTTACCTCTGTTATAATCGGAAAATCCGTAACTGTCTTGGGGGACGCTGCGTTTTACGGATGTAAAAATCTTGCCACGGTTCAAATTCCGTCCTCCGTTGTGAGAATTCATCCCGCAGCATTTTATCAAACAGCGCTTACGGACATCAACTTTATGGGCACTCTTCTTCAGTGGAAATGCATTGATATACAGTGGGATGAGTTTGATGAGCATTATGCTTTTGAATACAGTCCCTTAGAGGACGCCGCAGTTCATTGCTACTGTACCGAGAACGGGCACACTGAGGCGAAAAGGACAGCAAAGGAAGCCACCTGCACAGAGGACGGAACCATAGAGGTGTACTGCTCTGTCTGCGACGAGGTAATCTCAACGGAGAGAATTCCCAAAGGGCATAGTTACGAGAAGGGCGTATGCACCGTGTGCGGAGCG
>JAQXKW010000034.1 GCA_029010655.1 Clostridia bacterium
ATGGGTATCGACCCTGAGTATCCTCCCTTCAGCTATATGGGCGACGACGGCGAGTATACGGGCTTTGACGTTGAGATCTGCAAGGCTGTATGCGATTATCTGGGCTGGGAGCTTGAAGTATTCGGTGTAAACTGGGATAACAAGCTTATTCAGCTCGATCAAAAAGAGTGCGACTGCGTATGGTCCGGCATGACTATTCTCGATTCCATGAAGGAAGCGGGCTATGTAATTTCCGAGCCTTATTACGACAACACTCAGGTTCTTCTCGTTAAGGAAGATTCCGGATACAGTGCTTCTGCCGACCTTGCGGGCAAGGCAGTTGCGGTTCAGCTTGGAACCTCCGGCGAAAGCCTTCTTAACGGCGACCTTTCCTCTCTTGCCGACACCTTCTCCGAGGTTGTCACCTGCGACAGCTTCCTGAAGTGCTTCACAGAGCTTTCCGGCAATGCGGTTGATGCCGTATTCGTTGACAAGCCGGTTGCTGAGGCATACGCAAAGGATAACGAGGGCTTCAAGATTATTGACGAAAATCTCGGCGCTGAGCAGTACGGTATTGCATTCCGTTCCGACGATCAGGAGCTTTGCGACAAAATTCAGTGCGCAATCGACGCTTTGGTTGAGAACGGCACTTATGCTGAAATCGCCGACAAATATCCCGATATAGTTAACAACCTGCTTTTCCTTAACTGAGCAAATCGGGAAATATCATTGAACTGATATTTCGGGGCTGTATCAAATCCCATTTTGACACAGCCCCGACTTTCTGCCGTGTAGAGGTATAAATTCAGCGAGGTATAGTAATGAGTCTTGTAACCATAATATTAAAGATGAGCGAGGGTCTGGGCAAGACCTGCGCAATATTCTTTTTAACCCTTTTGTTTTCGGTGCCGCTGGGTATGATAGTTTCTTTCCTGCGAATGAGCAAGAACAAGGTCATATCGGGCATAACGAAATTTGTAATCTCGGTTCTTAGGGGAACCCCTCTTATGCTTCAGCTTTTGGCTGTTACATACGGTCCCCATTATCTTTTCGGTGCCGACATTTCCAGAAATAAGCTTATACCCGTGGTAATAGCCTTTTCCATAAACTATGCCGCATATTTCTGCGAAATATACCGGGGCGGTATCGAATCCATGTCGCAGGGACAGTACGAGGCGGCGCAGGTGCTGGGATATACCAAATTCCAGACCTTTATGAAAATCATTCTGCCGCAGGTGGTGAAAAGAATTCTGCCCAGCATGACAAACGAGGTTATAACCCTTGTTAAGGATACGTCAATAGCCTTTACCGTTTCCTATCAGGAAATGTTCACCATAGGCAAGCAGATTGCCAATTCCCAAACCAGCTTTACCCCGTTTTTGGTTGCGGGAGTGTTCTATTACATTCTCAACGGAATCGTAGGCTTTGCAATGGGACGCTTTGAAAAAGCGCTGGATTACTATAAATAAGGGGCGGAAAAATGAACGTATTGAATATACAGAATGCGGAGAAATCCTTCGGGGAGCTCCATGTGCTGAAGGATATAAGTCTCACCGTGGATAAGGGCGAGGTGGTGTCTGTAATCGGTCCCTCGGGAAGCGGAAAATCAACGCTCCTGCGCTGTGCAACGCTCCTTGAAAGGCTGGACGGCGGACTTCTCTCCTATATGGGAGAAAACGTTGCCGAAACCGTGAACGGAAAAATCACCTATGCAAAGGACTTAAAGCACTTTAAGCAGTATTTCGGACTTGTTTTCCAGAGTTTCAATCTTTTTCCCCATTATACGGTGCTGAAAAACCTTACGGACGCACCCGTGTCCGTGCTGAAAAGAAATCCCAAAGAGGTAAAGGAAGAAGCAATGGAGCTTCTTGATAAAATGGGTCTCGCCGATAAAGCGGACAGCTACCCTTATCAGCTCTCCGGCGGACAGCAGCAAAGAGTTTCCATTGTCCGTGCCCTTGCCATGAAGCCTGAAATCCTGTTTTTCGACGAGCCAACCTCGGCTCTTGACCCTGAGCTTACCGGCGAGGTGCTGAAGGTTATAAAACAGCTTGCGGAGCAGAAAATGACCATGGTGGTGGTAACCCATGAAATGCCCTTTGCCCGTGCCGTGTCCGATAGGGTAATCTTTATGGACGGCGGCGTGATTGTGGAACAAGGCGACCCGGAGGACGTGTTCGGAAATCCGCAGAGCGAGAGAACACAGCAGTTTTTAAGGAATTATCAGAAATGAACCTTCCAGAGTATTACGTGTGTGACCCCACCGGCAACATTACCGTTCTGGTTTCGGGGGAGCGGAATGCGGAGACTGCCCGTCAGGTGATGAAAGCCGTCCCGTCTGCGGAGCAGGTAGGCTTTCTGACAAACGGAGGGCTTTGCCTTACAATGGCAGGCGGAGAGTTCTGCGGAAATGCGTCAATGTCTGCGGCGGCGCTGTACTGTGAAAAAACGGGAGACAGCAAGGTTTCCCTGCAGGTCTCGGGAGCGGACGAGCCCGTGGAGGTTGACGTTTCAAAAAATGAGGACGGCTCCTTTGCCTGTACGGTAAAAATGCCCGGCATTGCCGGCGTGTCCGCAGAAAGGCTGACCTACGGCGAAAAAACCTATAATCTGCCGGCTGTAAGAATGCAGGGCATATGCCATATTATATTTGAGGGCGAGCTGTCACGAAAGGACGCCGAAGCGGCGGCGAAAAAGTGGTGCGGCGATTTGTCGGCGGATGCGCTTGGAATAATGTTTTTTGACAGAGAACAAATGAAGCTGACCCCGCTTGTTTACGTGCCTGCGGCGGAGACGCTGTTCTGGGAAAGCTCCTGCGCCAGCGGAACTTCCGCTCTCGGCGCATATTTGGCATTCTCCCAAAACAAAACGGTTTCGGCACAGCTTTCGGAGCCTGCCGGAATACTGAAAGTAAAAGCCTCCCCCAAAGGGGCGGTATACCTTACGGGAAGCGTCAAAATACTGTAAATAAAAAAGCGGCGTCAGCCGCTTTCAGAGTGAAGACAAAGCGGTCAGACCGCCAATTAAAGACAAAAAATACTAAGTTAATTAGTACCTGCAATTTTCAAAAAAACAGACAGAATTATTTACCGGCGGGTTTAAAAAGCCCGCCGGTATTGGCTTTCGGCGCTTTCGCCCTCTGGCGTACTTTTGTACGCCGACGAGAGGCGAAATCACCGAATCTGCCTCCCTTTGTCTTCATCTGCCAGCCTGATGACTGACTTCGTCCTGTCATCAGGCTGAAGCGGCGTCAGCCGATTTTTTAAGCTAAATCGATACATTCCCACATTCAGACGTATTATAATAGGATACTGCAACTACTCAACTACTTCTTCTGTTTAAGTTTTTTGGGGTTCTCAGTACCTTTTTTTCAAAAAAGGTACTGAGCGGAGTGTGAGGCAGAGCCTCACATGCCGCTTTGCCTGTATTTTCAAAAAGCGGCTGACGCCGCTTTTTTATTTAACTTTGTCAACGCTTATGCTCACCTTGTGGGGGATAGGCTTCCATTCGACCTTGCCGAACAGAGCGATAACCGTGGCAATTTTTCCGATAATGTCAAACATGGGGAAGGTAATACAGAACCATACCTTTTTAATAAAAGAGGTCTTTGCAATGTGCCGGCGCTCTGCTATGAAAACATATGCGGCAAGCAGAATGCTTGAAAGATACGAGTATAAAAGCCACGACAGGGTAAAGGCAATGAGAAGGGAGATTTGTGCGGCAATGCCGTCGGGGAGAGACCAACCGCCTAAGAAATCGATCACGCTTCGGAATTCTGCCGGCAAAAGCTTCAGGGAAATGTGATACGCACCCGCAAAAATAAGAATACTGCGGAGTATTACCGTAATAACTCTTTTCAGCGTGGTGTAAAGCCCGCGGGGAAAAACAACCGTCAGCATGTCAAAGCTCATAAATCTCAAACGTAGATTGTTGATAAATCGCCTCGACGGCGGCAGGGGATTTCCAAAAACGTCCGTTTTGTTGTTGTTGGGAACGCCACGAGTCAGAAATATGTGGCGGAAAAGCTTTGGACCTGTCTCCACAAACGCCTCAAGATGTCCTCTCGCCCAGCGTATGCGCTGGCGCATGGCGATTTTAATATCCGTAGGCTGTTCGTCGTAGAATTCCGCCGCATTGTTGTAGGAAATGGTGTAGCCGTTTGCCACGGCGTCGGCGCAGAAAGCACGGTCTTCAGTAAGACTGGTGTAATTCCAGCCGTTTCGGATAAGCTCGCTTGCAAATAAAAAGCCCGTGCCCTGTATTCTCGTGGCAAGGCGGAAAAGCGAGCGAGCCCTGTGCTCTGTGCGTATGGTGCGAAGCCAGTGAATTCCGTAGGAAGCGGAAATCCAGTTGTCGGAGAAATTTTTCGTGTTTCTGTACGAGGTGACAATCTTTTCTCCTGCGTCAAAAGCCTCGTTCATACGGGATATGTAATCTTTTTTCAAAAGATTGTCGGCGTCGAATATGAAATATCCCTCAAAGGCGTCAATGCCGTAATCTCTTTCAATCTGTTTTACAAGAAATTGCAGGGCAAAGCCCTTGGTGCGGTGCTCCGAGTCAAAACGCTCGTAGCAGACGGCGCCGTTCTCCCGTGCAATTTGAGCAGTCCTGTCGGTGCAGTTGTCAGCCACCACAAAAACGGAAACAAGCCCCGAGGGGTAATCCTGATCTTTAATACTGTCAATAAGATTTTCAATAACGGTTTCTTCGTTTCTCGCCGCAATCAGTACGGCGTAGCGGTGCAGGTTCTCGGTCTTGGGAAATTTTCTGGTTGCAAAAACGCCGGTAACCGTGTAAACGGCGCGGTACTTATATAAGGAAGAAATAACCGCTGACAGCTTCGAGAAGAAAGAAATGATAAGCTTGATTAAATCTATAAAAAACAAAGGATTTCCTCCGGGACAATGCAAAATTTGGCATAACTATCATAGCACTAAGAGAAAAGAAAATCAATACTAATATTTATTCATAAAAAAGAATGGCAATGAAAACCCCCGGGACGGCGACCGTCCAGAAAAAAATAACGATTTTTTCAAAAAACTTTGAAAAAAGTACTTGACAAAGGGGATGTGGGGTGATATACTAACAAAGCTGTCGCGAAAAGCGGCGGCAAGGTTCCTTGAAAATTGAACAACAAGAGAGACAAGTACAAAAGACTCCGAAAATT
>JAQXKW010000035.1 GCA_029010655.1 Clostridia bacterium
GCAGGCGAGGCGAAGGAGATAATTCGGAAAGCTATTGAAAATTATAAAAAGCTTTATAATTAGGTGACTTATGTTTATTGATAAAATCGAAATTTACGTAAAAGCGGGAAACGGCGGCAACGGCGCCGTTTCTTTCCGACGTGAAAAATACGTTGCAAAGGGCGGCCCCGACGGGGGCGACGGCGGCAACGGCGGAAATGTGGTTTTCACCGTGGAGGAGGGCGCCAACACCCTACTCGCATTCCGCTATAAAAGAAAGTTTTTGGCGCAGAACGGCGCAAACGGCGCAGGCGGAAAAATGCACGGAAAGAACGGAGAGGATATTTACGTTTCCGTGCCCCGGGGCACCCTTATCCGTGACGCAAAAAGCGGAAGAATTATAAAGGATATGTCCGACGGAGAGGACTTTGTGGTCTGCCGGGGCGGACGCGGCGGCTGGGGCAACAAGCATTTTGCAACCCCCACGAGACAGATTCCCCGTTTTGCCAAAAACGGCATTCCGGGAGAGGAAAAAGAGCTTCTGCTGGAGCTTAAAATGATTGCGGACGTGGGTCTTGTAGGCATGCCCTCTGCGGGAAAAAGCTCGCTTCTTGCGGCAGTATCGGCGGCACGCCCGAAAATTGCGGACTATCATTTTACAACCCTTGAGCCTTCCCTGGGCGTGGTCAACACGGGCGAGGAGAGAGGCTTTGTTATGGCGGACATTCCCGGTCTTATTGAGGGCGCCGCAGGGGGCGCGGGACTGGGACACGATTTTCTCAGGCATATAGAGCGTTGCCGTCTGCTTTTGCAGGTGGTGGACGTTTCCGGCATCGAGGGACGTGAGCCTGCGGACGATTTTGACGTAATATCAGGGGAGCTGGAGAGCTTTTCAGAGGAGCTTGCAAGCCGCCCCAGAATAATTGCCGCAAATAAATGCGACACTCTTCCCGACGGCGACAGCCAGGGACTTCGCTCCCTTCAGACCTTGGCGGACGCAATGGGCTATCCCCTGGTGAAAATATCCACCGCCACAAGAGAGGGTCTGCCGGAGCTTCTGCGGCTTATTGAAGACACCTTGAGAGAGCTTCCTCCCGTAACGGTTTACGAGAGCGAGGTTTTACCCGAGGAGGAAACCTACAACGATGCCCGCCCCGAGGACACGCAGATAAAGATTGCGGACGACGGCGCATACGAATGCACCGGAAAATGGCTTGAAAAGCTCTGCGGAAGAATATATTTTGACGACAGGGAATCCCTCATGTATTTCCAGAAGTCGCTGAACGACGCAGGAATTATAGAAAAGCTCCGCGAGGCGGGGTGCTCCGAGGGCGATACAGTCAGAATGTTCGATATAGAATTCGATTTCGTTGACTGATGATACCCGAAAAATTCAAAGAAACAATGAAGCCCCTTTTGGGGGAGGATTTCGAAAGCTTTGCCGACGCGCTTGAAAACTCCCCTGCTGTAAGGGGCTTTCGGGTGAACACCCTGAAAATATCGGACGGCGATTTTGAAAAATGCGCCGCCTTCAGCGCTGAGAAAATAGACGAAATCCCAAACGGGTACATATTCCGTGAAGAAAAGGTGGGCTCTGACCCCTTGCACCATGCAGGGGCTTTCTATGTTCAGGACCCCTCTGCCATGGCAACCGTGGCGGCGGCAAGGGAGTATATCCCTTGTGACTCCTTAATGCTTGACCTTTGCGCCGCCCCCGGCGGAAAATCCACACAGCTTGCAGCTCTTGCCCCGGACGGCTTTCTCATTTCCAATGAAATATCCCCCGCACGGGCAAAAATCCTCCGTGGGAATATGGAAAGAATGGGGGTAAGAAACTCTGCGGTAACATGTGCTGATACCTCCCTTTTTGCGAAAGAATTTCCCGAAGCCTTTGATTTTGTGCTGTGCGACGCTCCCTGCTCCGGCGAGGGCATGATGAGAAAATATAACGAGGAAGCGGCAAAAAACTGGAGCGAGGAAAACGTAGCCCTTTGTGCCGCACGGCAGAAGGAAATCCTTGAAAACGCCGCAAAATGCACCGCCCCCGGCGGAATTCTTGTGTATTCCACCTGCACCTTTAACCTTTCTGAAAACGAAATGACGGTGGACGCTTTTCTAAGCCGTCACGGGGAATTTTCCCTTGTGCCGGCGGACGGAAAAATAGCCGCTGTTACCGCCGACGGCATAAATTTTGACGGCTGTACCCACCATATGACCCTTTGCCGCCGCTTTTACCCTCACCGAAGTCGGGGCGAGGGGCAGTTTATATGTATTATGAAAAAGGCGGGGGAGCGAGGAGAGCGCATTAAAGAAAAAACGCCGCTCAGCCCTCTTTCAAAGGAGGAGGAGACAGCGGCACAGGCGTTTTTTGCCGACTTTCTCGGCGGCGTCCCCGAAGGATATTTTCTCGGAATGCTTAAAAACACCGTAATGCTTTGCCCCAAAGGCGCAGTATGCCCTAAAGGGGCGGTCTTCTGCGGCGTTGCGGCAGGAGAAGTCATAAAGGGCAGATTTCAGCCCCATCATCATCTGTTTTCCGCTTTCGGAAAGGAGTTTTTGAGAAAGGTCTGCCTTTCCTCAACCTCACCCGAAGCTCTGAAATATCTGCGGGGAGAAACCTTTTCGGCGGAGTGCGAAAACGGCTGGTGCGCCGTTATAATTGACGGCTGTGCCGCAGGCGGCGGCAAGGCGGTAGACGGCACGGTGAAAAACCATTACCCCAAGGGTCTGCGGCTGATAAGATAGAGGTTGGCGACCGGCTGACAGACGGCGGCGGAGCCGCCCAATGCGTATGAAGTGTTTTACGAATGTGCAAGACAGTTTAAAGATAACTTATGAAAAGAGGCGCCGCAGGTGGTGTGTCACCTGCGACGCCTCTATTTGTATGAATTTTTATTAAAGTTTCTTTGCCGCCTTTCTTTTCAAAGAAAGGCGAAAAATCCTTTACAGAATAATCTCTCCGTAGCATTCGCCGAAAGCGCATGCCGCATTTGCTTCGTCGGTGTCAATGTGCATTGCCGCAGAGAAATTGGGATTAACTCTTACAACAACGTCGCCGAAAACGGTGGTTCTGGTGTCGTTTTCAATCTTAACGGAAACGATCTGCTTGTCCTCAACGCCTGCCGCCGCCGCTTCTTCGGGAGTAAAGTGAATGTGACGCTTTGCAACGATTACGCCCTCGGAAATTTCAACCTCGCCGCAGGGTCCCACGATTTTGCAGGGAGCGCTTCCGGCAACATCGCCGCTTTCACGGACGGGTGCGGTAACGCCCAGGGTTCTGGCGTCGGTAAAGGATACCTCAACCTGGGTAGCCTTTCTTGCAGGTCCGAGGATAATAACGTTTGCAATGGATTTTTTGGGTCCTACAAGGGTAACTCTTTCTTCGCAGGCGAACTGTCCGGGCTGGCTCAGCGCCTTTTTGAAGGTGAGAGCGGCGCCCTTTCCGAACAGGGTTTCAATGTGTTCGTCGGAAAGATGTACGTGACGCGCACTTGTTTCAACAAGAACTTTTGACATGGCTTTTTATCTCCTTAAAATTAATTTCTCCCACCATTATACCACCGGATATTCCCTAAATCAACACGATTTTTCAATTTTTTACAGCTTATCGGCAAGGATAATCCACCGGTAGGTGGCAGGGGCATAGCGGCGCAGGGTGGAGAACGGAGTAAATGCGGTGACGGTGTTGGTATATTTGTAAAAGGTTACGCCGTCGTCGGTAACGCCCTGCACATCAGGCTCCGAAACGTTGCTGCTTTTCATGCCTTCGCCGTAGCGGTATATGCAGATGCCTGCTGCCGTGTTTGAAATCAGGGAATATTTTGAATTCTCTCCGGTGAGCGGACGGTTATTATCGTCCGACTGCTCGTATGTTCCGCAGAAAATAAGACATGAGCACAGAATCTCGCTTGTAGAGGTTACGGAGCCTTCTCCGTTTTCCGGGTAGAGGAGAATACACTTGGGAATACACCCCGAATTGTGCTCTACCTCAAAAATTTGCGTTTCCTCGGTAAAATCAACCGTGCCGGTGGTAATTTTCAGGGGCAGATCCCCCAAATAGCCCTCTGCCAGGGAGGTTAATGCCTGAAAAAGGCTTGTGTCCGATTTTCCCGTGGTGCCGTTGGCGCAGGCTATTGCCTCGCTTATTTTCGAGGCGATTTGGGACAGTTTATCGGGAATGTTCACGCTTCGTTACCTCCTATCAGTGAAAGTATGCCGTCCAAAGCGCTGTCCGCACCGCAAAGAGATGCTCCCAGCTCTTTCAGCGCTCCCTCCACCGTCTTTTCCGTAAAATAACCCTCCGAGTCGGCAATGGCGCAGTCCTGCTTGTCTTTTATCATGTAATCAACCGCTTCAACGGTGGGCGGAGCGGTTAAATAGTAATCCTCGTCATATATAAGGGAGGGCGGGGCGTATTCCGGCACATACTCAACTCTTGCGCTCCCGCTTGACTTCTTATAGTATATTCTGATGGCGTATTTTATGAAGGAAGGGTTTGTATAAAAGCCCTTAATCACTATTCCGGTGCCGGTGTTGGAGCAGAGGGCGGGGATGACCGTATAATATTGAGAGGTCTCGCTGTCGTGATATTTTAAGAATACCGTGCAGTCGGGGCTGTCGTTGCAGATTTCCCTGAGAGAGGGCACTAAATATTCGAAGCTTTCTCCCTCTGCGGGCTTGTGGACAGTCAGTAAATATACCTTGTTGAGCTTTACCCATGTGTATGCTCCGTCGACAGCGCCGGTGCATTTGTAAAAGGTGCCGTCCGTGCTGTCGATTATTACGGCTCCCACGCTTCCTGCGGTGGCGCTGTCGGGAGCTTTATCCGCCAAAAGAACTGCTTTTTCCGCCTTTGCTATCAAATCTCCCAGAACGGAAAAATCATCGGTTGCAAAAACGGCGCTGTCGTCCCGGAGTATTCCCTCAACCGTAACCCGGAATTTGGGAGAGGTCATTTCCCGCTCCGGGGTGACAATATACAGCTCGCAGTCCGCTTTCCCCGGCACTTCCAGCTCGGAGGAGGTGAAAAGGTGGGAAACGGAGCCGTCTTCGTTTACGGTGCAGGAGGACCAAAGACGGGAGCCGTCGGCTCTCCTTGCATAAAGGGTGACACAGGCGTTTGCCGGTACTGCCATGGGCTCGCCGCCGGAGGAAAGGGTAATGTTAAGCATGTGCGCTCTGTTGTCCCCCGTGCGGCACAAAAGCACCGTGCGGCTCTGGCACGGTCTGTCCATATCAAGAATCATGCCGTGAACTAACGGTAAAGTGTTGTTATCCAAATTCATTGTCCTTTCCGGAAAATACGTTTCGGTTATCTGATTATAAAAAACAGACGCCGAAAAGTCTCCCCGTATAGACAAAGCGGTGCGGCGCATAATAAATGCGGAGGCATTATGATAGTTGCGGATATTATAGCGGGAATAGCAATCGGAGCCCTGTCGGGAATGGGCGTGGGCGGCGCGGGGCTTCTGGTAATTTATCTGACGGCGCTGAGAGGCTTGGAGCAAAGGGCGGCGCAGGGAGTAAACCTGTATTTTTTCATTTTTGCGTCGGCGGCGTCCATGTTTGTCCATGCGGCGAAAAGGAAAATAGACCGGAAAAACGTGCTGACTGTGCTTTTGGGCGGAATGCCTGCGGCATATCTGGGGTGTCTTGCGGCGTCGGCAACAGACCCGGACATGCTGAGAAAAATATTCGGCGGCATGCTTGTGCTGACGGGAGTATCGGCTTTTTTCAAACAAAAGAAAAAGAGACGGTAAAATTGCCGTCTCTCAAAAGCTTTGTAAAGTTTTTTGGGATTCTCATCCCCTTTTGTGGGAAAGGGGCTGAGCGGAGCGCGAGGCGGAGCCTCACATGCCGCTTAGTCTTAAAATCACCGTTATTTCCCTGCGGGGTTGCCGTTCTTATCGTAAAGGGTAAGCTTTCCGTCCTCGCCGTACACGCCTGTCTGGAACAGAGTTCCGTCGGCGTTATACATAAATATTTTGGAGACCTTGTCCCCGTTATACTCGTAAACGGTTTTCATAACCGCCTCTCCGTTGCTGTTATATGTCACAGAGCCTGAGGTTTTCCCGTCCTCTCCGTACTCCATCTGAGAATATCCCAAAAGCTCTCCTTCCGTACCGAAGGTCTCGCTTTTTGAAATATTGCCGTTTTCGTAGGAGGTCTTAACGGAGCCGTTTTCGTCATATGAGGTGCTGTAAAGCTTTTCTCCGTCGGAGTTTTTCAAAACCTCTGAGGTTTTTTTGCCGTCGGAGGATACCGATTCCAAAACAGAGCCGTCCTCGTTATAAGTGTACTCCACGGTGCGCACCTGAGCCACTTCGCCGTTTTTGTAATAGGTGTTTTCTTCTTTCACCACACGGTCGCCGTCGTAGGTGGAAATAACGGAGGAGGAAAGGTCGCCGTCGTCTCCGTATTCGTTCTTTCCGGTCTGGGAGAGTGCGCCGTCGGTATACTGCTTGTATTCGGAAACGGAACCGTTTTCGTCGGTATATTCTTCCTTTACCAGCTGTCCGTCTTCATAATAGCTTTTGCCTATAACCTTGTCCCCGTCCATAATATCCTCCGTGCGGTTTTTTTTCTCGCCGCAGGAGTACAGGGAAAGAGACATTACCAGTGCAATAAGCACAGCAACTAATTTTTTCATAATGCTAACGCCTTTCTGTGCATTAAATACTGTTTCACACGGAATATTATACACGGTTTTTTCTGTTTGTCAAGCAAAGCGTGAGCTCGTCTTTCGGCAAAAAACGCCGAGGGCGGGCGAAAGCTGTCGCTTTCCGCGCCCTCGGCATATTTTCGGCACTTTTCCGATTACTCGGTAAAGGTTACTCCGTCGTCGGGAACATACTCGTAGCAGGTAACCGTTACGTCAAGGAATTTTCCGTCTCTGGAGATGGAGAAGGTCATCTCATCGCCAACGCTGTGCTGTTTTACGGCATTCTTAACGTCTTCGGAGGAGGACACCTCATTACCGTCTATGGCAATAATTCTGTCGCCGTATTTAAGAACGCTGCTGTTGAAGCCCTCTTCAACCTGAGCTATATAAACGCCGGTCTGCTGGCTTCTGAAATAGTAGTACGCCGTATAGGTGTCGGTAACGTCAACAAGGCTTACACCGATGTGGGTCTTGCCGGTAACGTAACCGTGGGTCTGCAATTCTTCTACAACGGAGATAGCGTCGTTTACGGGAATGGCAAAGCCGAGACCGTCAATGTCGGTGCCGCTGGACTTTGCGTTGACTATTCCCACAAGCTCGCCCTTCATGTTGAACATGCCGCCGCCGGAGTTTCCGGGGTTTATTGCGGCGTCCATCTGAATAAGGTTCATTTTGTTGCTGTCAACGCTGATTTCACGGTTGGTTGCGGAAATTATACCGCAGGTAACGGTGCCGCCCAGCTCACCCAGAGGGTTGCCCACGGCAACAACGGTTTCGCCTACCTTCAGCTTTGAGCTGTCGCCTACTACTGCCGGAGACAGATCGTCCGCTTCAACCTTCAGAAGGGCAATGTCCGCGTCGGAGTCACGTCCCACAAGCTGAGCGGAATATTCCGTGCCGTTTGAAAGACGAACCGTTATGGAGTCTGCAACCTTGTTGCTGCTTGAATTGAAAATTACATGGTTGTTGGTTATAACATAGCCGTCCTTGCTGATGATAACGCCGCTTCCCGCGCCGTCGCTGACGTACTGGTAGAAGCCGTAGGTGTTCTTGAATTCCGTGTCGATTTCCACAACGGACTCGGAAACCTTGGCGCATATATCGCTGACGGAAAGGTCGTTTTCCGAAACGGAGGGAGCGTCATCATCGTCGCTGTCGCTTTCGGGGGATTTGTATACTACAAGGGCGTTGCCGTCTTCGGAGCTCAGTCTGCTGTTTGTTACAATAAGCGCACCTGCCATGCCCGCTCCGAAGGAAAGGAGAATGCAGGCGACAACGATAAGAGCTACGGCTCCTGCGGAGAAGGTTTTTCTCTCCTTTTTGTCCTTTTTCTTTGCTTTATCAGCCGCAGGCTGAACTGTTACGGGAGGCCTGTACTGCGGCGGCTGTTGGTATGCGCCGCCGGGATTGGGATTTCCGTAATTCTGGGTATAAGGGGGCACGTACCTGTATTCGCCGGAGGCGTTGAAAACGGGACCGTTTCCGGGCTGTGCGTTCTGACCGTGTATGGGCGGCTGAGGACGGTAGGGCTGTTCCTGTGCCGGAGCGGTATAGGGGTTGTAAGGGGGCACGTAGCCGTTCCCCGGCTGAGGTCCTGCCGCTATTTCAGGCTCTGCGGGTCTTGCAGGATTTTCAGGATTTGCAAAATTTGCAGTGCTTGCGGGAGCTTTGGGCTCCGGAACTGCCTCCGTTTTGTTTTCGCCGGACTTCGTAGCGGGAGCGGCTTCATTTTGAGCGTTTCTTTCTCCCTGCACGTTTTCGTAAACTTCACCGGGCTGAACCGAGCCCTGTGCGCTTTCGGAAAGGGGAGTATTTTCATCGGGCTGTTCGTTTAAGTTCTTGTTGAATTCATCCATCGTCTTAATTCCTTTCATGGATAGTATTTCTTTTTACGGTGAAATTATAAAACGCCAATGTGACAGTTTTTTGAACATGGGCGGAAAAGCGGCTGAAAAATTATTGTTTTCAAAAATCAAATGATGCCTTATAAATCGGATAATTAAAAATTCTTATCTGAAAAGGCTGTATTATACCATAACACATTCAAAAATTCCACTAATTTTTCACTATTTTTTCACTATTTTTCATTATATTCATTTCAAAAATCAAAAGCCGTTCAGCCGCCGGCAGATGAACGCAAAAAATCGGGCGTACCGTTTGGCACGCCCGTCTCAAATTATAAAAGTTTTTTGGGGTTCTCAGTACCTTTTTTTCAAAAAAGGTACTGAGCGGAGCGTGAGGCGGAGCCTCACATGTCGCTCAGTCTTCAAATTAAAACGGGCGTGCCGTTTGGTACGCCCGTTTCAAAATTTTATGCTCCCAGATACGCTTTCTTTACTCTGGGGTCGTTCATCAGCTCAGATGCGTCGCCCTCCATAGTAATACGTCCTGTTTCAAGCACGTACGCACGGTCCGCAATGGAAAGAGACTTCTTTGCGTTCTGCTCAACAAGAAGAATCGTTGTGCCCTGTGCGTGCAGTTCCTTGATAATTTCAAAGATTTGGTCAACCAGAATGGGAGAAAGACCCATGGAAGGCTCGTCAAGCATAAGCACGGAGGGGTGGCTCATAAGAGCACGTCCCATAGCCAGCATCTGCTGTTCTCCGCCGGAAAGCGTTCCCGCTACCTGCTTTCTTCTTTCAAGCAGGCGGGGGAATCTTTTGAATACGTCCTCAAGGGTTTCCTTCATGTTCTGGGGTGCGCTGTACGCTCCCATTTCCAGATTTTCCTGAACGGTCATCTGCAAAAATACCTGACGTCCCTCGGGAACAAGGCTCAGTCCTCTGTAAACCAGCTTTGACGCGTTTCCGTGGGTAATGTCAATATCCGTATATGCGTCGCCCTTCTTTTCCGTATAGGTTACGGTGCCGGTTGAAGGGTGCATTATGCCGGAAATAGTTTTCAGAGTGGTGCTTTTGCCGGCGCCGTTTGCGCCGATAAGAGCTACGATTTCCCCTTCCTGAACCTCAAAGGATATACCCTTGATAGCATGGATGGGACCGTAATATACGTGTATGTCCTTAACGGACAAAAGAGTTCTTTTATCGCTCATAAATTCTTCCCCCTCTGACTTAATCATCGCTGGTACCGAGGTACGCTTCAATTACCGTGGGGTTGCTTGCAATTTGCTCGGGAGTTCCTTTGGCGATAACCTTGCCGAAGTTGATAACGCAGATACCCTCGCAGATACCCATAACCAGGTTCATGTCGTGCTCAATGAGCAGAACGGCGATTTGGAAGGTGTCGCGGATTTTGCGGATGTTTACCATAAGCTCTTCGGTTTCGCTGGGGTTCATGCCTGCGGCAGGCTCGTCAAGAAGCAAAAGCTTG
>JAQXKW010000036.1 GCA_029010655.1 Clostridia bacterium
TGGAGCGGATTACGGGGCTCGAACCCGCCACCTCCACCTTGGCAAGGTGGCGCTCTACCAAATGAGCTAAATCCGCATATGGTGCCTCCGGTCGGAATCGAACCAACGACACGGAGATTTTCAGTCTCCTGCTCTACCAACTGAGCTACAGAGGCGTTTGAGTCCGCTTTTGCGAACAAAAACCATGTGGCGACCCGAAGGGGGCTCGAACCCCTGACCTCTAGCGTGACAGGCTAGCGCTCTAACCAACTGAGCTACCGGGCCGTATGGTGGGAACAATAGGGCTCGAACCTATGACCCTCTGCTTGTAAGGCAGATGCTCTCCCAGCTGAGCTATGCTCCCATTGCCGTGTCTCTCACACAGCTTTTGTATTATATCAAATGCGTTCCCACTTGTCAATACCTTTTTTCAATTTTTTTAAAAAAAGTTTTGCGCATTCTTTATAAAACGAACTAAAAGGTTTTCAGGAGCATTATCGGCTATTTTATCCTTGCGGTTTTTGCTTTTTTATGGTAGACTTTTATTAAAGAAAGAAGGTGCATTATGCTTTCACCAATCAACGCAAAGCACGGAATCCGTTTTTCGGGCGACGTGGGAAAACTTATAGAAAATCTTCAAAACAACTGGCTTGTGTCCGTCCCGGAGACTAATCCCTCCATTATCTCCGTTTTCCGGGAGAGAGACAGAAAGCCATACCGCCGTCTGCTCCCCTGGTCGGGTGAATTTGCGGGAAAATACATTACCGGTGCGTACTACATATACAAAATCACCCGTGATGAAAGGCTGTGCAGGGTTATTCTCGATTTTTCCGACCAGCTTATAGAGTGTCAGGACAGCGACGGATATTTGGGCTGTTTTAAGAAAGAGTCCCGCATGACGGGCAAAAACAGCTATGACGAGCCGGGCACATGGGACGCATGGAACCACTATCATATTATGTACGGACTGTATCTTTGGTTCACCGAGACGAAAAACGAAAAATATCTGGAGGCGGTGGAAAAGACGGCTTCCATGTTCCTCGGCACATTTTACAATGGCAAAAAGCGGCTGAAGGATATAGGCAGCACGGAGACAAATCTTGCCGCACTGCATATTTTCGCCGTACTGTACGGGCAGACTGGCAAAAAGGAATATTTGGATTTCGCCCTTGAAATCGCAAAAGACGTAGAGTCCGAGGAGGGGGGCGGCTATATTTCCTGCATGGATTCGGGAAACGAGTTCTATCAATGCCGCAAGCCCCGTTGGGAGAGCCTGCACGTTATTATGGGCATAGATGCTTTGGGCAGGGTTACAGGCGAAGAAAAATACCGGGACGTGGCTGAAAAGATAGTTTACAGCATTCTCCGCACGGACGTTCACAACACGGGCGGCTTTTCCACCCGTGAGCAGGCTGTGGGCACTCCCTTCGACAACGGCGCCGTTGAGCTTTGCTGTGTTATCGCCTTTAACGCTCTTGCCGCAGAGGTTTACAGAAGAAAGCCCGCAACGGCTCTTGCGGACTTTCTGGAAATATCGTATTACAATGCGGTTATGGGCTCTTATTCCCCGTCCGGCAGGTGGTCCGCCTACAACACCCCCATGGACGGCGAAAAGGTGGCAAATTACAACGAGATAGGCTTTCAGTCCCGTGCGGGCTCGCCCGATCTCAACTGCTGCTCCGCAAATTCCGGCAGAGGTTTGGGTCAGCTTTCGGAATGGGCGTTTCTCACAGACAACGAAAAGCTGTATATTAACTTCTACGATCCCTGCTCCTTTGAAACTGAGGACGGCACAAAAATAAGTATCGGCGGGGATTATCCTCACGGCTCCGCCGTTACGGTTTCGGCGGAATGTATTACACCTGTCACGTTAATGCTTCATATCCCCGAGTGGTCAAAAAACACTTTTATAAACGGCGAAAAAGTGACCGGGGGAGAATATTTCGCATACCCCTGCTCCGCCGGAGTGAACAATATAAAAATTGAGTTTGATTTTTCCCTGCGGTTTGAGCTCGGGCACGGGGATTACGAGGGCAAACGGTGCGTTTTCTCAGGTCCCGTGCTGTTCGGGTGCGACCTTTCGGAAAACGACCTTGACCTTGACAGCCTGCCCTGCGTTACGGACGGTGACTTTGAGGGCGTTTTGCCCGAATACTGCCCGAAAAGCAGGAAAATACTGTTAAGGCTCAAAAACGGTTTGATTCTCAGCGATTTCTACCGTCTGGGAAGCTCGGGCAGCAGGTACAGAACTTGGATATAATACTCTTTGCAAAAGCAAATAAACGGCTCCTTCGCTATTGACAAACGAAGCCCGTATATGTAATAATGTGGTAGTATAAGCCGTATGGCAAAATACGCATACGGCACAGCCCCTACCGGGGACAAAAAACAAAAAGGCAGGTATATGCAATGTTAGGAAAAACGCCCCCTATGGGCTGGAACTCTTGGAACACCTTCGGCCCGGACATAAACGAGCAGATAGTGCTTGAAACGGCAGACGTTATGGCTGAAAAAGGCTATCTTGAGGCAGGGTATGAATACGTGGTTATTGACGACTGCTGGATGGAAAAGGAAAGAGTTGACGGAAAGCTGGTCGTAAACAAGGAAAAATTCCCCCACGGCATGAAGTACGTGGGAGATTATATTCATTCAAAGGGTCTTAAATTCGGAATTTATTCTGCCGCAGGTACCCTTACCTGTCAGGGCTTCCCCGGCTCCTACGGGCACGAATTCGAGGACGCTCAGATGTTTGCCGACTGGGGCGTGGACTACCTTAAATACGACCTTTGCCACTTCCCCGGAAGCGGAGATATTCGCAACGCATATATCACCATGGCAATGGCGCTGAGAGCCACCGGACGTGATATTATGTACGCCGCCTGCCCCGTGGGTCAGGGCGAGCCACACAAATGGATGCGCTCCGTGGGCGCACATCTGTACCGCTCCACAGGGGATATTAACGACAGCTTTGAATCCTTCAGGAACAACGCCATGTCCCAGTTCAGAAGTCTTGCCTCCTCCGCACCCGGCTGCTTTAACGACATTGATATGCTTGTTGTGGGCATGGGCGGCAAGGGAAATGTCAGCTACGGCAACGGCTGTACCAATGACGAATACCTCATGCACTTCGCTCTGTGGTGTGTTTTCGGCGCACCTCTTATGATGGGATGCGACGTAAGAAACGTCAGCGACGAGGTTCGTGCAATTCTCCAGAACCGCCAGCTTATCGCCATTGACCAGGACGAGGAATGCCGTCCCCCCTACTACGAGGAAAAACAGCGCTACGCCTTTGACTGCCGTTTATCTTTTGTAAAATTCCTTGCAAACAATGAAATTCTCGTCTGCTTCTTCAACTTTGACGAGGAGCCCCACTGGACTCCCTTCTATTTCGACGATTACGGTATTCCCTCCGCCTCGGGTTACGGGCTGGAGTTTACGGACATTATAACGGGCGAAACCCTCCCCGTAAAGCACGACGGCTGGAATCCCACCATTGAGCCTCACACCTTCCATATATACAAAGCAAAGCTGGTTAAATGAACGGCAATTGCATAAAATGCGGAAAGAAGCTAAATTACAACGAAATCGGGCTTCACAAAAAAATGGTAAACCGAGGGGCGACGGAATTTATGTGCATTTCGTGTCTTTCGGAGCATTTCAAGATAAGCGAGGAGGAGCTTCTTCGGAAAATCGAGTATTTTCGCCGCACGGGCTGTACTCTTTTCCCGCCGCTTAAGTAAAATTACAGAAAAAGGAGAGGCTTCAAAGGAAAAGTCTCTCCTTTGTTTTTAAGATTATTGTGCAGAAAGGCTTATATAAAAAATGAAAATTGAGCGGGTTACGGTTGAGGACGCAAGGGAGCTTCTTTCCGTATATGCGCCCTATGTTAGGGAAACGGCGGTTTCCTTTGAATATGAGGTGCCGACTTTAGACGAATTTGAGGACAGAATACGAAAAATTACGAAGGTTCTGCCCTACATAAAGGCGGTAGAGGGAAATGAGATATTAGGCTATGCATATGCCGGAAAATTCAAGGAAAGAAAAGCCTACGACAGGTCCGTGGAAGTGACAGTTTACGTGAGAAAAGATAAAAAGCGGTCGGGGGTCGGGAGGCTACTCTACGAGGCGTTGGAAAAATCCCTGCGGGACATGGGAATACTGAACATGAACGCATGTATTGCATTCCCCCGTGAGGAGGACGGGCATCTGACATTGGACAGCGTGCGTTTTCACGAAAAAATGGGGTTTCGGCTTGTAGGAACCTTTCACAACAGCGGATATAAATTCAACACATGGTACGATATGGTTTGGATGGAGAAGCTAATCGGTGAGCACCGAGAAAATCCGAGCCCCGTCAAGTTCGGAGAATGGTCTGTTCTCTGAACTTGACGGCAAAAAACACCCGTCTTTGGCAAACGCCTAAAGACTGGTGCTTTTCTTTTGTTTTCTACATATGTCGAAAACTGCTTCAAATTATAATGCGCTTATTTCAGCAAATCTCTTACTTCGGCTATCTGCCGTTCTACGGAGGCAACGCAGGTGCCGCCCTCGCTGATTCGGCGGTTTACGCAGCTATCAAGGTCAACCGCCCCGTAAACGCTCTCGTCAAACAGCTCGCTGTATTCCTTATAGCTTTCAAGGGGGAAGGTTTCAAGCACCTTTCCCTCTTTTATACACTGCGCCACAATAGAGCCGGAAATCTTATACGCCGTTCTGAAGGGCATACCCTTTACCACAAGATAGTCCGCCAGATCCGTTGCGTTTATGAATCCGCCGCCGGCGGCTTTTCTCATGTTTTCGGGGATAGCCTTCATGGTCTCGATCATTCCGCAGAACACGTCAAGGCACATTTTCACCGTATCACAGGCGTCAAACACGCTTTCCTTATCCTCCTGCATATCCTTGTTATATGCAAGGGGAATCCCCTTCAGGGTGGTGAGAAGTCCCATTAAATCGCCGTACACTCTGCCCACCTTGCCACGTACGAGCTCCGCCATGTCGGGGTTTTTCTTTTGGGGCATAATGGACGAGCCTGTGGTATAAGCGTCGGACAGCTCAACAAACTTAAACTCCCAGCTTGACCACAGCACTATCTCCTCCGAAAAACGGGAAAGGTGCATCATAATAATTGAAATATCGCTTAAAAGTTCTGCGGCGTAATCCCTGTCGGAAACGCCGTCAAGGGAATTCAGGCAAATGCCGTCAAAGCCAAGCTTTTCAGCCTCGAACCTTCTGTCGGTACTGTAAGTAGTTCCCGCAAGGGCGCAGGAGCCGATAGGCGACACGTTCATTCTCCGTGCGGTGTCGGAAAGTCTGTCTATATCCCGCAGAAGCATCATGGCATACGCCATAAGATGATGGCCGAAGGTTACAGGCTGTGCTCTCTGCAAATGAGTATATCCGGGCATTATGGTAGCTTTATACTCCTCCGCCTTGTCGGTAACAACAGAAGTCAGCCTTTTCAGCTTTTCGCATATGGAATTTATTTCGCCTCTGAGATACAGCCTCAAATCAAGCGCCACCTGGTCGTTACGGCTTCTTGCCGTATGGAGCTTTTTGCCCACGTCCCCTACTCTCTCCGTGAGCACCTGCTCCACGAACATATGTATATCCTCGGCGGTCATATCCACGGAAAGCTTTCCGCTTTCAAGGTCCGAAAGAATTCCTGCCAGCCCCTCTGTGAGAACATCCGCCTCCGCATCTGTTATAATGCCACACTTTGCAAGCATGGCGGCGTGCGCCATGCTTCCGCATATATCCTCTTTATACATTCTGCTGTCGAAGGCTATTGAAGAATTGAAATCGTCCGCAATTTTCTCCGTTACGCCGTCCGTGCGCCCTGCCCACATTTTTGCCATTTTTCTGTTCCTTTACTTTTAATATGGGACACAAACGGATTTGCCGTTTGTGTCCCTGCATTTTACTTATTATTCTTTGCGTCTACCATAGCCTGCACTTTGATGGGCAGACCGTACAGGTTAATAAAGCCTGCGGAATCCTTCTGGTCGTAATCGCTTTCGCCGAAGGTTGCGATTTCCTCGCTGTAAAGGGAATAATCGCTCCAGATTCCTGCCTTTATAATATTGCCCTTATAGAGCTTCAGCCGAACCTTACCGGTCACCTTCTCCTGTGTCTTGTCAACGAAGGCGGAAAGAGCCTCCCTGAGAGGTGTGAACCACTGACCGTTGTAAACCAGCTCCGCAAAGGTTATGGAAAGCCTCTGCTTTTCGTGGAGAGTCAGCTTATCAAGGCAAACGGATTCAAGCGCCTCGTGCGCCTTATAGAGAATAGTTCCGCCGGGGGTTTCATACACGCCGCGGCACTTCATGCCGACGAGCCTGTTTTCCACAATGTCGATAATGCCGATACCGTTCTTGCCGCCAAGCTCGTTGAGCTTTAGGATTATTTCCTTTGCGGTCATTTTCTCCCCGTCAAGAGCTACGGGAACACCCTTGTCAAACTCAAGTTCAATATAGGTGGGAGCGTCGGGTGCGTCAATAGGCGAAACGCCCATTTCCAAAAAACCGGGCTTTTCGTATGTAGGCTCGTTGCCCGTATCCTCCAGATCAAGTCCCTCGTGGG
>JAQXKW010000037.1 GCA_029010655.1 Clostridia bacterium
CTACACGCTTTCCTCAAAGGTATGGGATTCCTCCTGCGTTATGGGAAAGCTCGTCTGCGATTACGCCTGGCCGAAGGCCTTTTCCTACGGGGAAAAAACCTTTGACGAGGAGAAATTCACCTATTACGACGACGGCACGGAGACGAAAAGAGAGGTTGTAAAATCAACTGCCAAACGCCCCGCCCTTGAAACCTACATGGGCTATATTATATACGACGACAGAGGAATTCTCTATCTTATAAACCCCGACGGCGGCGTTATGACAAAATACGACGACACCGCATATATTCCCGCCTACGCCCGTGACAAACAGGGACGGCCGCTGTTTTACAGACCGTACACCGCCACGGTGCAGTACCCCACACAGCTTTCCGAGGCGGACGAAAACGGCAACAGGCAGTGGCTTAATTACGCCGAAATGAAGGTGGATAGTAGAAAATATTACTATTTGTCTGAAAACGGACAATATTTCATAGAATCGGACTACAACGACGCAACTGACAACAGAGGTCTGTATTTCGACTATCCCGCCTACTACGGCAATACAGACAGCAATTTGAACCGGTATTATTTCAACACCACCGCAGTCGTTACGTCTCTTAAAAACGAAACGGGAATACTCAACCGCATGAGCTGGATGTATTCCGTCACCCCGGTAAAGCTGAATGAGCTGAAATTCGACAAGGACGGCAAAAATCTCTCAGACCCCAACGGAAAAACCTTTGAGCAGATGTTCCCGTATACCATGGCGTACAATTACTCCGAAAACTACGCCGCCGTTAAAATGGACATAAAATGGGATTATGACCACGAAATTGACGACGGCTACGGCGGCAAAAAGAACGAATACGTTCAGGTCACCTCAAACGAGCTGAGAGTTGTGGACAAAACGGGCAAGGTAATGTTCTCCTCCCGGAAAAACTATTTCAGCGAGCTTGGCTGGACTGCCAACGAGCGGTACGTTGACCCCCTTTCTCTGGGCATAGACTCCATAGGCAGTTATTATTTTGATAACGGTCTTATGAGACTGCGTGTGCAGTCCTACGACAGATATTATTTTACCGACCTTGACATGGTGTTTATCGTCACCGATGAGGACATACTTGTCCGTCCCGACGGAAAGGAATTTACCGTACCATCAGGGTATAAGCTGAAAGCATATTCAAACGGCATACTGCTTTTGGAAAAGGACGGTAAATACAGCTATTACAAAAGCAACGGCACGTGGCTCAGAGAAATGGAATTTACCGACGCCGAAACCTTTCTGGAGGGAATTGCCGTGTGCGCCCTTAACGGAAAGTACGGAGTTATAAATAATTCCGGCAATGTTGTTGTCCCCTTTGAATACGATTATATTTCCACAGTATCCTCCGGCACCGTAACCGCCTATAAAAACGGCGAGGGCTGGACAGTATTTCAGAAGCTTTCAAAGTAAAAAGAAGATATAAGGAATTTTTATGTCACAGTACGATTTTGACGTAATTGTAGTGGGCGCAGGCCACGCCGGAATTGAAGCGGCTCTTGCCGCCGCCCGCCGGGGGCTGAAAACCGCCCTGTTTACCATAAGCCTTGACGCCGTGGCAAATATGCCCTGCAACCCCTCCGTGGGCGGCACGGGCAAGGGTCATCTGGTGTTTGAAATCGACGCTTTGGGCGGCGAAATGGGCTACCAGGCGGACTGCGCCACAATCCAGTCCCGAACCCTTAACACGGGCAAGGGCGCGGCGGTGCGCTCCAAAAGAGTTCAGGCAGACAGAAGGCTTTACGGCGCAAATATGAAAAAGGCTCTGGAAAATGAGCCTTGTCTCTGCCTTATTCAGGGCGAGGTAACCGATATTCTCATTGACTGTGCCGCAAACGAAAAGCGTGTCTGCGGCGTATATGCCATGCCCGGAGGAGAATACTATGCCCGTGCGGTAATCCTTTCCACAGGCACATATCTGGGCGGACTTACCCATGTAGGCGGCGTACAGCGGCACTCAGGCCCCGACGGACTTCTGCCTGCGGATATTTTAACGGAAAACCTGAAAAAATACGGAATTTCCTTAATGCGCTTCAAAACGGGAACCCCTCCCAGAATTCACCGTGCGTCCATTGATTTTGACGCCCTTGAAAGACAGGACGGGGAAGAGTATATAACCCCCTTTTCCGTAAGAACCGACGAAAAACGGCTTAATTCTATCGAACAGGTGCCATGCTACATAGTATATACCAACGCCGAAACTCACCGCATTATCCATGACAATTTGGATAAATCTCCGCTGTATTCGGGGCAAATTCACGGCACGGGACCCAGATACTGCCCTTCTATTGAAGATAAAATAGTAAGATTTGCGGACAAGGAGCGGCATCAGCTCTTTGCGGAGCCTATGGGAGACGGCACGGAGGAAATATATCTTCAGGGCTTTTCCTCCTCACTTCCTGCAGAGGTTCAGTATAAAATGCTCCGCTCCCTTAAAGGCTTTGAAAACGCCAGAATTATGCGGTACGCATATGCAATAGAATACGACTGCGCCGACCCTACCCAGCTTTATCCCACCCTTGAATTTAAGAATATAAGCGGTCTTTACGGCGCAGGACAGTTCAACGGCTCCTCAGGGTACGAGGAAGCCGCCGCACAGGGGCTTGTGGCGGGAATAAACGCCGCCGCTAAACTTCTGGGCGAAAAGTGCGTAATTTTACCCCGATATTCCTCCTATATAGGCACGCTTATCGATGATCTTGTAACAAAGGGCACAAACGAGCCTTACAGAATAATGACAAGCCGCTCCGAATACAGGCTTCTGCTCCGTCAGGACAATACGGACAGACGGCTTTGCGAGTACGGGCGCAAGGCCGGTCTTATTTCTGACGAAAGATATAAAATGTATCTTGAAAAAGCCGCCGCTGAGGACGCAGAAATCGAAAGGCTTGAAAAAACCTCTGTGTCCCCCTTTGCCGCAAATCTCGTTCTTGCTTCTCTCGGGCAGAATGAAATCACTACCGGAGCAAAGCTCGCCGATCTTCTGCGGCGCCCGGGAATTACGTATGAAAATTTAGCTCCCTGCGATAAAGAGCGAAAAGAGCTGCCCCGTTCTGTTATAGAAACGGTGGAAACGGAGATAAAATACGAGGGGTATATAAAACACCAGCTTATTGAAGCGGAAAAACAAAAGAAAATTGAAAACAGACTTTTGCCCGAGGATATTGACTACACAAAAATCAAAGGTCTGAGACTGGAGGCGGCACAAAAGCTCCAGCAAATCCGCCCTGCCTCCTTGGGACAGGCGGCAAGAATATCGGGAGTAAACCCTGCGGATATTTCCGTCCTTGTCATATACCTTTCAATGAAACCATAACAAAAAAGCCCTTCGGGGCTTTTTTGTTTCACGTGAAACAATTTCCGTGACTAAATACCCTTGTTAGAAATGTTTCACGTGAAACATCAATATATCGATATAATTCTGTGAACAATTCAATATGTTGTGTCAAAAAATATATATTCCGCTCTTGTATCATTGTGAAAAGTATGGTAAAATAAGTGAAACGCAGGAGGAAAATTTATGCTTTCAGTAACTTATACCGCCGGTATCTCCGGAATTGACGGATATACCGTTACAGTAGAATGCAACGCCGCAAACGATAAGCTGTCGGAATTTGAAAT
>JAQXKW010000038.1 GCA_029010655.1 Clostridia bacterium
CATAAGGGCGTGAGCTTTTTGGGCACGGAACACCTTGATATTACGGAGATTGACGGCGCAGACAGCCTGTATGAAGCCCACGGAATAATCGGGAAAAGCGAGGAGAACGCAGGAAAGCTTTTCGGATGCCGTACCTACTATTCCACGGAGGGCTCCTCGCTGTGTATTCGGGCGATGGTATATCTTATTATGCTGTATGCACGCGGGTGCGGCAAAAAGCCGATTATCGCCGCAGGACGCAACGCCCACAAAGCATTTTTGAGCGCCGCCGCCCTGCTTTGCCCGGAAATTACGTGGCTTTATCCCAAAAATGGCGGGTCGTATCTGTCCTGCATGCCGGATGAGAGGGAGTTGGAAGAACTTTTGTCAAATGCGGAGTGCGCTCCGGCGGCGGTGTATATTACTTCTCCCGATTATCTGGGAAACCTTGCGGATATTTCGGCAATTGCCGAAATATGTCACCGCCACGGGTGCCTGCTTGCCGTGGACAATGCCCACGGTGCATACCTGAAATTTCTCGAACCTTTGGCACACCCCATAGATCTGGGTGCGGATATTTGCTGCGACTCGGCGCATAAAACCCTGCCGGTGCTTACCGGCGGAGCATATCTGCATATATCCCCGTCTGCGCCGGAGCAGTTTTCAAGGCAAGCGAAAAACGCCCTTGCGCTTTTCGGCTCAACCAGCCCGTCCTATCTGATTTTGCAGTCGCTGGACTTATCGAACGTTTACCTGACCGGATACAGACAGCGCCTCGGCGAGTTTTTGCCCCGGGTTGAAAGGCTGAAAAAGGAGCTTGCGGCACGCGACTTCAGCCTGTGCGGAAACGAGCCGCTGAAAATAACCGTTGACGCTAAAAAATACGGCTATAAAGGAACCGAGCTTGCCCGTATTCTCAGAGAGAATAACGCAGAATGCGAGTTTTCCGACCCGGATTATCTTGTGCTGATGCTGACCCCCGAAAACGGTACGGACGGACTTGAAAGGCTGAAAAATATAATGACGGGGATTCCCCGAAGGGCGCCCCTGACGGATCGTCCGCCGGAAATTAAGAAGGGCGAGCGGGTGCTTTCCGTCCGGGAGGCGGTTATGGCCCCGTCGGAAACAGTTCCCGCAGAAGAAAGCCGTGGACGGGTGCTGGCGGCGGCAACGGTAGGCTGCCCTCCCGCAGTGCCCATACTTGTCAGCGGTGAGCGTATAGACGACCATGCGGTTTCCTGCTTCAAATATTACGGCGTAAATACCTGCGAAGTCGTCTGCAACACATAAAAGACAATTGACTAAAACAAAACGGAAAGCCCTGCTTTCCGTTTTAGCCTGATGACAGGACAAAGTCAGTCATCAGGCTGGCAGAGAAAGACAAAGGGAGGCAGATTTGGTGATTTCGCCGCTCGTCGGCGTACAAAAGTACGCCAGAGGGCGAAAGCGCCGAAAGCCAATAACGGCGGGCTTAAAAAGCCCGCCGTTAAAAATACCGTCTGTTTTTGTAAATTGTAGTTTATAATTAACTTATTTTTTTGTCATTAATTGGCGGTCTGACCGCTTTGTCTTCACTCTGAAACGGAAAGCCCTGCTTTCCGTTTTTTGTTTGTATGGTTAACCTACCGTGTATGAGGGATTTTGTTAATGCTTCATGTTCCTGTTCTGCCCGAACCGCTCAACATTTGACGAACAGCGTCCGGCGCCTTTGTCGAACTGCCTGTTAAAGGCGTAGAAATTCTTGTAATTGTCCTTTTCCTGTGCAATGCGAAGGGCTTCGCCGAATCTCTGGAAGTGGACAAGCTCACGCTCTCTCAGGAACCTGATGGGATCCTTTACATCCGGGTCGTCAACAAGACGGAGAATGTTGTCGTAGGTCACTCTCGCTTTTTGCTCTGCGGCAAGGTCTTCGTGCAGGTCGGCGTAGGTGTCGCCCTTTACCTGGAAATACTCCGCACGGAACGGAACGCCGGAGGCGGCAATGGGGTAAATGCCCGACGTGTGGTCTACAAAATAGGTGTCAAAACCGGCTCTCTTTATATCCTCTGGGGTAAGATTTCTTGTAAGCTGATAAAGTATAGCGGAAATCATTTCCACATGGGCTAATTCCTCCGTGCCAATGTCCGTCAGCGTGCCGACGATTTCGCCGTAGGGCATGGTATATCTTTGGTTAAGATACCGCAGGGAGGCGCTAAGCTCTCCGTCCGGTCCTCCGAGCTGCGAAATTATTACCTTAGCGGCTTTTGCGTCGGGGGTTTTGATTTTTACCGGGTACTGGAGCTTTTTCTCATATTGCCACATTCAGCAGTCCTCCTTTTTATTTTCATCGCATTCGCAGAAGTCCTGCTGCCACGGCCATGGGTTGGACACCCATCTCCAACCGTTTTCGCAGTTATTGCCTGCGGCGGTTACGGGCGCAAATCTGCGCTCGTATTCTTCCGTCAGACAGCGGCTGCGGCGCCGAACCTCGTCAAAAAACTTCAGCGCTTTTCTGTTGTTCGGGTGTGTATCGAGAAAGAGGATAGCCTCCTGCATTGCAAAGTCCGCTTCCTTTATTTTTCTCATAAGCTGTGCTTTTGTCATTCCCGAATTTCTGTTGTTGGGGGTATAAGGCATCATCTGGAGCAGCCTCCCTTCATATAACCGAGAAAGGGAAAGTCAAGCTCGCAAAAGATTGTTCCCCGTTCAAAGCCTTCCTCCACGGAATAAAGCTCCCGGAATTCCTGCCACGGAACGTACGCCATGGCGAGGGGGACGCATTTTAGGAAAAGTTCGTCCCGCGCCTCTTCTTCGGCTTCCTTTCGGAGCATGTCATCGCCGCAGTCCGGCATTTTTTCGCCGTATTT
>JAQXKW010000039.1 GCA_029010655.1 Clostridia bacterium
GAGCAAACGCCTGCCCTCCCATGGTTGTAGGTGTGGGTGTAGGCGGAAACTTTGAAAAATGCGCCCTTATGGCAAAGCACGCACTGACCCGAAACGCAGGGGAAGCATCCCCCGTGCCGCACATTGCGGACATGGAAAAGGAGCTCCTTTCCGAAATAAACTCCCTTTTTGTAGGTCCTGCGGGACTTGGGGGCAGTACTACCGCCCTTGCCGTAAATATTGAAACGTATCCGACCCATATTGCGGGGCTTCCCGTTGCCGTTAATATCTGCTGTCACGTGAACCGCCACACAACGGCGGTCATATAAGGAGGGCGTATGGAAAAAGTAATTAATCTCCCTCTCACCGACGCCGTCATAGAAGAACTTCACGCAGGGGACAGAATTTTGCTCTGCGGTGAAATGCTCGTTATGCGGGATGCGGCTCACAAAAGATTATATGACGCCATAAAGCAGGGAGACAGCCTGCCCTTTTCCGTTGAAAACGAGACCGTATATTACATGGGTCCTTCCCCTGCAAGACAGGGCAAGGTTATAGGCTCCGCAGGCCCCACCACCTCTGCCAGAATGGACAAATATACCCCGTCGCTTCTTTCTCTGGGACTGAAAGGAATGGTGGGAAAGGGACGCAGATCCCCGGAGGTTATCGCCGCAATGGAGGAAAACTGCGCCGTGTATTTTGCGGCAATCGGCGGCTGCGGTGCGCTTTTGTCAAAGTGCATTACCTCGTCCGAGATAATCTGTTACGGCGACCTTGGCACGGAAGCCGTGCGGCGGATTACCGTTAAGGATTTTCCCTGCATTGTGGCAATAGACTGCAAGGGGAATAATTTATATGAACAAAAAAGCTAATAAATATGTTGCCTCGGTTTTGGGCGGCGGATTTTGCTGGGGCTTCATGGGCTTTTTCACAAGACAGCTGACCGCCTTCGGCATTGACGCTGTGGGCGCTATTATTGTTCGGTGCAGTATTGCCGCCCTGTGCTTCGGCATTCTTATCCTATGCACCGACAAAAAGCAGTTCAGAATACGCCTAAAGGACATTTGGTGCTTTATAGGCTCCGGGCTTTTCAGCCTACTCTTTTTCACGTTCTGCTATTTTAACGCCATAAATATGATGAGCCTGTCGGCGGCGGCAATTCTTTTGTATATTGCCCCTACCCTGGTTATGCTCCTCTCCGCTGTCCTTTTCAGGGAGAAAATCACCGGGACGAAAATCCTTGCAACAGTCCTTGCCTTTGCAGGCTGCTGTCTTGTTTCCGGCATTGCCGGAGGCGTTTCCCTTACCGTAAAAGGTCTGCTTTTCGGGCTGGGATCGGGGCTTGGATACGCTCTCTACACGATTTTTTCAAGATACGCTCTTATGCGGCAGTACAGCAGCAGTACGATTAATTTTTACTCCTGCCTTTTGGCGGGTGTGGGAGCGCTTGTTATATGGGGACCTCACGGGACATTCGGTTTAATGGTTTCCTCTGTTCCCGCCTTTCTTTGGTGCGTGGGCACGGGAATTTTCACCTGCTTTGTGCCGTATATGCTGTATACCTACGGGCTTACGGGACTTGAAAACGGAAAAGCCTCCGTCCTCGCCTCCGTCGAGCCCGTGGTAGCCTCCCTTTTGGGAGTGTTCATCTATCATGAGAAAATGACCCTTCCCTCGCTTCTCGGTGTTTTGCTTGTGCTTTCAGCGGTGGTACTGCTGAACGTAAAGCAAAAGGAATAAATATTACAAAAACGGCGGGAGAACGCCGAATCCTACGGTTCCTCTTTCTCCCGCCGATTTTTATATTCGTCAGTAAGGATTGGTGATGATTTGACAGAGCCTTTCAACCTATGTACTTGCAATGAAAGCATAGGTGCGGTTCACACGGGACGGCGATGGCAAACCCGTAGGGCGCCGTCTTGCTCCCGCCGTCGACGAAAGCCTTCCCTTAGTAAAGGGAAGGGGGACCGGCTCTGCCGGTGGATGAGTTGTGTCCTTTCTAACATTATCCATTTACAAACATAAAAACAAAAAAAAACGGCGGGAGCAAGCCCCCGCCCTACGGTCTGCTGTCCCGTCTGTGCACCGCACAAAAATTGTCATTGCGAGACGGGCATAATGCCCGTCGTGGCAATCCTTACTTGCGGTTTTGCTAGTCGTGGCGTCTGTAATTTGCTTGCCTTCCACTCCCTCCCCTCGGCATCATTATGATGCCGAAATAAAGAAATCGGAAATCAAAAAGCCTTCTACATTAAGACGAGCAATAACACACGAAAGGATTGCCACGGACGGCATTATGCCGTCCTCGCAATGACACCGTGGGGTGCGGTGCAACGGTTAAAGGTGCCATCAAATCACTCGTAGAGATTGCCGAGGGTACTTGTACCCCTGCAATGACAGCAGGGGGGTTGCCCCCTGCTGTGGGCGGCTTCGCCGCCTATAATGTACCGTTATTTGCAATGACAAAAGCGGAGCATGGCTCCGCTTTTGTCAGGCGGCTTCGCCGCCGTACGCTAGCCGCTAGCCGCTAACTGCTAGCCGCTTATTTTTCTGTTCTTTCTCCGCTCACGGCGGGCTTTTCTTTTCTTTCGGGTAAGAATCAATGTAAGCACTACGGCGATCAGCACAGCGCAAATTGCCATAACCGCCGCGGTTGTAAATCCGGGATTTGCTACTGCGGCAAAGCCGCCCTCGCTTATTTTATTCTTCCTGCCGTCTGCTTCGGAATACTTTTCTGTTATGGTGGGAAGTTCGTCCTTTTCCGGCATGGACATAAGGTAATTCTTGAACGCCGACCATTCCTTTATCTCCCTGCCCTCCGAATCCTTCAGAGCGCAGTCGTAGAAATTTTCCACAGGGGTTCCGTCCGCATTCTTCGGGGTGATTTTAAGTATTCCGTAGGTCATTCCGTTCAGCATGCCCAGCATATTTGCCGCATACATGTTGCACGCAACCCGATAGAGCTTTTCATCCTCAATTTCTTCCCTTGTGCCGCCCTCACGGACAAGGTACACGTCGGTTACTTTGTCAAGGATAATTCGCTTTGTATTAAATGTATAGCTGAGTCCGCTGTAGCTCATTTTAATATAGCTGACCATAGGACCCATGGAGGCGTCAAGCTCTGTCAGGAGCTTCAGCTCTTTTCCCGTAATATATGCGGAAACAATAGGATGTCCTGCGGAGCCGTCGGAGCCCACTCCCAAGGAGCACACCTCAAAGGCGTCCGCCGTTGTAATATCTCCCTTGCCGAAGGTGTTCCGCACGGTTCCCAGAGCCACCAGCGCCACATCTATATCGTCAATGCCGTTGCGCTTTGCCTCATAAATATAGGAATCTGCAATAAGGTTTCCGAAGGGGTACTCTTGGTGAGCAGAGTACATATCGTTTACGGTCATAAAATCGAACTCGCTCCGGCATATAACCTCATCGTAGCTTACGCCCTCGTCACGAAGATAAGTTTCGTCAATTCGTTCTTTATATTCATTGACCTTTGCGGCAATTTCACTGTCCTCCTCCACGGTTTCGTCGCAGGAGAGAAGCTTATACCTCGTGCATTCAACTCCGCCGTCACCCACGGTAACATCAAGCATACCGAGGAATGACAGATACTCGCCGGCGGACACGATAATCGTCTCCCCCACCGTTGCGGGTTCTGCATATTCCGTATGGGAATGTCCGCTTATGATGACGTCTATGTCGGGGACTTTTTTTGCAAGTTCAATATCCTCTCCACACTTTCCGTCGCCCTCCGTTCCCGAATGGGACAGGCACAGGATAAGGTCGGGATTTTCTTCCTCTTTTATCTCTTTTACCGTGGACTTTGCGGCTTCAATATAGTTCTCCACCTCCATTTTTGTTGTGGGTGTGCATTCAAGGCTGTCAATTCCGAAAAGCCCGAAAACTGCAAGCTTTACACCGCCCACGGTCATAACGGAATACTTTTGTGCGCCGTAATCCTTCATGGCGTCCGACAAAACGCTGTCGGAGTCAGAGTAATTCATATTGGACTGGACAATTTTGGGGAGCTTATCCCCTGATTTTTTTGCGGCGGCAAGCATTTCTGCCAAAGCCTCGTCGCCGTAGTCGAATTCATGGTTTCCGAAGGTGGTGAAATCGCACCCCAGCTCGCCCAGAAGGCGCAGTTCATAAGCGTCGGTAGAAAAGCCCGCCTGAAGCAGAGTTCCCATGGAAAAATCCCCTGCGTCCACGTAAACGGAATTTTCCGTTCTGTTTTCCGAAAGGAGAGTTTTCAGCCTTGCGGCACCGCCGTGCTCACGGAGCTTTCCGTCAATAACATCGTCCGTCGCCATAAAATACGAATGAATATCGTGGGTAAAGAATATGCGGACGCTCTTTTCTCCGCCGGCGGCAGTTACGGGCAAAGCCGCCAAAAGGAGAAGTGCCGTCATAAGCACACAAATAAACCGTTTCATTTTTCGCCTCCGAAATTTTCTCTACGCTATTTTATCACATTCGGCGTGCTTTTTCAAGGGTGCCCTTTCCGGCATTAAGTGAAAATGAGCCGTGAAGGCTCATTTTCTAAATATGAAATTTCATTTTCTAAATATAAAACTCTATGGGATAGGCAAGATAGCCGATTTCCTCCAGCTCGTCAAGGGTGACAAGCCCCGCAGGGGCATGAAGCACCGACGGTATGCGGTTCACAATTGTGGCGCAGGTATGCTCCACAGTTTTAGGCTTTACCGTGTGAAATTCCGTGTCCGGCTCGCCGAATATTTTCCAGTCGCACATGTCGCCGTCGTCCTCCCCGTACACCTTTCCGATACACTGCGTTTCAATAACAGGTCCCTGAAAGGTTTCCGTTGTTACCACCGCCGCCATGCCGATGCAGTTCCCCTCGGGAATGTTTTTCCCGAGAGTATGGGAATAAACGTCCCCTTTGCCGAAGTACGGAACGCATTTTTGTGTCTGACAGCGCACGGTAAGTCCCAGCTTTGCCGCCAGAGCCTCGTTGGAATTCCACACATATGAGGGTTCAAGAGCTTCGGGGTGCGCTATTTCTTTTTCAAATTCCTCCGGCGTCAGTCCCACTCCGTGGGCTTTTGCAAGGGCGAGACCGTAATCCTCCACGTTATAGGACACAGCTCCCTCAATTCTTTCTATTCTGTGACACCCTCCTGCTATCATCGCCACCGAGTTTACCCAGAATATATCCTCCATTCCGCTTCCCGTAAAGGTACAGCCGTACTCCTTGGCGATAACGTCAAGGCGGTTTGCACGGACAGGGTCGGTTGTGCGGCAGTATGTGGCTTCTTCGCAGGTGGTTATTACGTTTATGCCCCGTGAGAGACATTTTACAAAATGGTCGTAACAATCGCTCACAAAGCTGAAAAGCGTTACCACCGCAATATCCGGATCGGTCTCATCGAGAACGGCGTCTGCGTCGTTTCGGATAAGAACGCCGGTTTTATGGCCAAGACCCGCATAATCTCCTATATCCATGCCTACTATCTCCGGGTCAATGTCTATGGCTCCTACGATTTCAACCCCTTTTTCATACATATAACGTATGGTATATTTGCTCATTTTGCCGCACCCGTACTGAACTGCTTTTATTTTTCTCATTTTGTCCTCCGTGAAAAATGCTTTATAAATATAATGCGCCGTTTCGGCTCCCGTTATGTGGAGACATTACATTTTCCGAAAAGAGTGTTCAGTTGTTGATTTCGGGGATTTTTTATGCTATCATTATTGCGTAATAAAAAAGGGGGTGTCTGTGATATGTGCGAAAATCTCAACAAAACCGTGCTTTATGCGGTCTCGGTATCCCCGCTCAGCACCCCCTCTCTTTTTCGTGCGGCATACGACAGCGTACCGCCCCACAGGCGGCAGAAGGTTGACCGATGCAAAAATCCCCGTGACAAATATCTTTCGCTGGGAGCGTATCTTCTGCTTCGCTACGGGCTTCGGAATACGGGGATTGACCCTTTGCCATCAAGGTTATCGTACGGAGAACAAGGAAAGCCCTTTTTTGAGGACTGCGGCGTGCGCTTCAATCTGTCCCATTCGGGGGATTATGCCATTTGCGCCCTATCCCCTACGGACGTAGGGTGCGATATAGAAAAAATCGCCCTGTGCCCCATGGAAATTGCCCGTCGGTTTTTCACCGAGGACGAATACAGAGAAATTAAGGCACAGCCCGAGGGGGAAATGAGGGACGGTTTGTTTTACCGCTACTGGACCTTGAAGGAGAGCTTCATAAAGGCGACGGGACAGGGCTTCGGACTTCCCCTCAATTCTTTTAAGATAAACTTAGGAGAAAACATTTCAGTTACCCAATCCTTTGACCGCCGTGTTTATTCCTTTGAGGAATTCGGGGACATTCCCGGCTACAAGTGCGCTGTTTGCACCGCAGGAGACAGGGGCGTCGCTGCCTTTCGCATGGCAGAGCTTTCGGAGATTTTATAAGGGTAAGAGTGTAAAAAAGCAGGCAAACGCCTGCTTTTTTACTGTTCGTCAATTTTTTCGTATTTCACGTATTCGTAATTGCTCATTTTACTTCTGCTTACCATGCAGTCGTACACAGACTTGCAGAGAGCCGAGGTTTTCTCTTTTATGCCGCCGTCGCCCTCAGCGGTAAAAGGTCCGTCAATATAAATCGTTATTTTCGGCTTTCTTCCCCGCCTGCGTTTCTGATAGGTGGTAGTCATGCAGTACACCGGCTTTTCGTATTTCAGAGGATATCTGAACGAATCCGGCGGGAACGGACGGATAAATGTACAATAGTCCCACAAATGTGCCTCAGGGTATATAACAATACAGCATTTCTCACTCAGGCGAAGCTCCATTGCCGCCAAAAACTGCTTCATTCCGCTTATGTTTTCGGGCAGAGGCAAAGCCCCCAGATAGGGGAGCAGCTTT
>JAQXKW010000040.1 GCA_029010655.1 Clostridia bacterium
CCCAGAGTTTCCGCATATAAAAGCTTTGTGTTTTCGAGAATTGCTTTTTCAAAATTCTCAGGCTCGGAAGGGTCTACAAAGGTGCATGAAATGCCCTGTTCCTTTAAGGTGTTTGCAAACAAATTGTAGGTGCCTCCGTAAAGGTTTGCGGAGGACACAATGTGGTCTCCGGCAACCGCAACGTTCTGAACGGCATATGTAATAGCCGCAGAGCCGGAAGCCGTGGCAAGTGCGGCGGCGCCGCTTTCAAGAGCGGCAATGCGCTTTTCAAATACGTCGGAGGTGGGGTTCATCAAACGGGTGTATATATTGCCGCCTTCCGTAAGACCGAAACGGCCGGCTGCCTGTGCGGAATCCTTGAAAACGTATGAGGTTGTAGCGTAAATGGGAACAGCTCTTGCGTCTGTTGCAGGGTCAGCCGTTTCCTGACCTACATGGAGCTGTAAGGTTTCAAATTTGTAATCGGACATGGTATTAATTCCTTTCAGTTTCAGATTTTTGTGATTTTTGTTTTTAGCGTCAAAAACTGCCGTCACATTCGTCCGAATCTGAAATTGTGCCTGATAGCGTAAAGCAATATTGTTGACATAGCATTCTCCTTAACCCGATATTTTCGGTAGGTTGTGTGAATTATACCACCTATTACCTACCATGTCAAGGGGTAAATACAAAAATTTTGCTTTTTATGAAAAAAATCCCGTAGAAATGCAAAGGTGTTTATATAATCGCTTTGCGGAGCAAAGCAACCTTACTACAATAAGTGATAAGTGATGCAGCTACGCTGTGATAGGTGATGCGATGCGTTTTTACACGCGCCGAAAGGCGTGCATCACGGGCGAAGCCCCATCACGCACGTAGTGCGCATCACGTTCCGCAAGGAACGCATCACTCAAAAAAGTCTCTTTTGTCCGATAGACAAAAGAGACTTTTTTGTTGGTGCCGGAAGCGGGGGTCGAACCCGCACGGGGTATTAGCCCACCGGATTTTGAGTCCGGCACGTCTGCCAATTCCATCATTCCGGCGTGTTCTATATATTAACATATATTTATCCCGTTTGCAAGTAGAATTTATAAAATTATTAAAAAAATCGGGAAATGCGGCCTTGTCCGCATTTCCCGATTCCCCCCGAATCTCTTTCACATCTGTTTTCTTATTCTCTCAAGGGCGCCTTTTTCAAGCCTTGATACCTGCGCCTGAGAAATGCCTATTTCAGACGCAATTTCCATCTGTGTTTTTCCTTTGAAAAAACGCATGCTGATAATAGAGCGTTCACGCTCCGGCAGAGTTTTTAAGGCTTCACGCAGGGCAATATCCTCAAGCCACGCTTCGTCCGTGTTTCCCGTGTCGCTGATCTGATCCATAACATAAATGGAATCTCCTCCGTCGCTGTAAACAGGGTCGTACAGAGACATTGGCTCAACAATGGCTTCAATGGCGGCGGAAACTGCCTCCTCCTTTTCGCCCAGCGCCTCCGCTATCTCTCTGACTGTTGGCTCGGAGTTTGACTTCGCCTGCAATTTTTCCCGTGCCTGCAAGGCTCTGTAAGCAAGATCACGGATACTCCTGCTGACCCTTATTGAATTGTTGTCTCTGAGATATCGGCGCACCTCTCCGATTATCATGGGCACCGCATAGGTCGAAAACTTAACGTCCAGCTCCGTGTTAAAATTGTCGATTGCCTTTATAAGTCCGATACAGCCTACCTGAAACAAATCGTCCAAATTCTCCCGCCTGTTGGTAAACCGCTGAATAATACTCAGAACCAAACGGAGATTTCCGTCAATAAGCTCCTTTCTCGCATTTTCATCACCTGCTTTTGCCAGCTTTAACAGCCGTGTCTTTTCTTCCCCCGAAAGCACCTTCAGCTTTGAAGTGTTTACTCCGCATATTTCAACTTTGTTGTAGTACATCAGAAACCTCACTTATTTCTTACAATAAGTATTGCCTTTGATGCTTGCACCTTATGCAAGGGCGCTTTTCCTCTTTGTGGAAGAAAAGGCAGGTTATTTCAGACTATCTGGCATGGATTCAAGCATTTTTTTCACAGTAACCCCATAGCCCCTTGTGGGGTCGTTAATCAAAACGTGAGTTACGGCGCCTACTAATTTTCCGTCCTGAATAATGGGACTTCCGCTCATTCCCTGAACAATGCCGCCGGTCAGGGAAATCAGATTTTTGTCGGTAATTTCCACGAAAAACGTGTCGCCGTTTCCGTCGGGATTTTCGGAAAGCCGAATACTGTATTCGCACTCTCCCGCATCACTTACGGTGCAGATTACCGTAGCGTCACCCTCCTTTATTCCGTCGCCTACCTCCACGGTGTTTTCCCGGGAAATATCCGGAATTATTCCGAAAACTCCGAAGGAGGTGTTTTTTATAACGCTTCCGCTTTTTTCGGGGGCGAATATTCCTCTAAGCTCTCCGGGCGCACCGGGCAAGCCCTTTGAAATTTCCGTTATGGTAACATGAGACACAGCCCCCCGTGAAATGTCGCAAAGCTCCCCTGTTGCCGTGTCGCATATTCCGTGACCCAGACCGCCGAAGGCGCCCGTTTCGGGCATAATATAGGTAACGGTTCCGATACCTGCGGAGCCGTCCCTGAGCCACAGCCCGATTTTGAATTCACCCGTGCTGAGGGATTTTTCGGGAGTTACGGTTAAATCTTTCGTTTTCCCGTTTCTTTCAACCGTAAAAACCATGGGCGTTCCGCCGCTGTTTTTTACGGCGCTTGTAACGCTGTCGGCACTGCCGGGTGCTTTGCCGTTGATTTTAATAATAATGTCGTTTTCGCAAAGTCCGGCAAGCTTTGAAGGGCAGGAGCCGCCGCTTTCCGTGTCCACGTCTGAAAAGCCGCTGACAATGAGCTTTCCCGTGCCGAACCTGACCCCGAAGGGCATACCGCCGGGGCAGACCTTAACACTTTCGGCGGCAAGCGATACAACCGAAAGGGATAAAATAAATATCAGTATTATTACGGCGGCAAAAGCCGCCCGTTGTTGCTTTTTCATTTCTTCTGTTCCTTTACTTTATGGTGCTCGGAACAAATCCTTTTGTTCCGCTTTTGAAATTTTTCAACATTGTTTTGACCTTCAACATTAATTTGCTCAATTTGAATGAACGTATAAGAAGTAATTATTTAGGATAATTCAAATCTTAACCACAATGAACAAAAAATAATTTTTGAAAAAATGAAGTGTCCTTATATTAATACTTGAAAACGAATTTTGCGTATGATATAATTATCATGTATAAAAATGGCTGTGAGGTAAATGATGAAATCGCCGAAAACAGTATATGTATGCACGGAGTGTGACCGTCAGACTCCCCGTTGGATGGGACAGTGCCCCGAATGCGGCGCATGGAATTCCCTTGTTGAGGAAACATATAAAGCTATGCCGAAATCGTCTCCGACATCGGCTTTGAAAACAGTAAAAAAAGAACACGCATTGCGTTTTGCCGATATGAACGACGGCGACTGCGACCGTATGAAAACGGGTATCGGCGAGCTTGACAGAGTGCTGGGCGGCGGCTTGGTGCTGGGCAGCGCCGTGCTTTTGGCAGGCGAGCCCGGTATCGGTAAATCTACGCTTCTTATGCAGCTTTGCGGAAAGGCTGACGAAAATTTCAAAATTCTGTATGTTTCGGGAGAGGAATCGAAAGGGCAGCTACGGCTTCGGGCAAAGAGGCTGGGCTGTGACGAATCCTCGGTGCTGGTGCTTACGGAAAACGATCTTGAATCTGTGCTTGACGAATACGAAAAAATTGCCCCCGATGTAATGATAGTGGATTCAATTCAGACCATGGTGTCAGCCTCCGTTGATTCCTCTGCCGGAAGTATTTCTCAGGTAAGAGAGTGTTCGTCGCAGATAATCAGCCGTGCAAAGGCGGACGGCGCCGCAGTAATTCTTGTGGGGCACGTAAATAAAGAGGGCGGAATCGCAGGACCTAAAGTTCTTGAGCATACGGTGGACGCCGTGCTGTCCTTTGAGGGCGACAGAAGTCAGAGCCACAGAATAGTCCGTGCAGTTAAAAACCGCTACGGCTCCACAAACGAAATCGGCGTTTTTGAAATGACCGACACGGGGCTTGAGGAGGTGGAAAATCCCTCCGCCATGCTTCTTGCAGGCAGACCGAAGGGCGTTTCAGGCAGCTGTGCCGTTTGCGTAATGGAGGGCACACGGCCTATAATCGCGGAAATACAGGCGCTTGTCACCCCGTCTGTTTATCCGTCGCCTAAAAGAATGGCGGACGGCATTGATTATAACAGAATGTGTCTTTTGCTGGCGGTTCTGGAAAAAAGACTGGGGCTGAAATTTTCTGCCTGCGACGTATATCTCAATGTTGTGGGCGGACTCCGTATTGACGAGCCTGCGGCAGATGCGGCAATCGCTTTGGCGCTTTGCTCAACCATTAAGGATATTCCCGTTCCGTCGGAGCTGATTATCGCAGGTGAAATAGGACTTTCAGGCGAGGTTCGTGCAATTTCCTGCGCAGAGCAAAGGGCAAAGGAGGCGGCAAGAATAGGCTTTACGAAAATTGCCCTTCCCAAGCGTACTGTATCAAAAAAACCGCCGGAGGCGGACGGAGCGGAGATTATCCCCGTTTCGGGCGTGTACGATTTTTTGTTAATGCTTAAAAATTATGACTAAATATAAAAAATTCTTAAAATTCATATATACGGTTTGCGGCGCATTCGGCTTTATCGCATATTTTTCATATCTTATAAAGCTGTTTGTATGGCCGGAGGGCACGCTCCCTTTAATCGTGGCAATTCTCGGCATAATAATTTCCGGCGTACCCGTGCTTTTCCGAAAATGGTTTGAAAAGCATCTTCCGAAAAGGCTCTTTTCCTTTCTTGAAAACCTTTTCGGCTGGGGAATGCTTTTCTATTGCGTTACCTTTATTGCCCTGTCCTCCTTTATATTCAGCGCCCCTGCTTTGCAGGCGGAGGTTGAGGAACTGCCCGAAAAAACTGTCTTTATTGTGTACGGCGCAGGGCTTGAAGGCGATAAACCGGGGTCGATTCTCAGAAAGAGGCTTGATAAGACCGTGGAATGTATGACCGAGCTTCCCGATTCCGTGTGTATTGTCACGGGAGGGCAGGGCTCAGACGAGCCCGTGACGGAGGCTTCTGCCATGAAGGAATACCTTACGGAAAACGGTATTGACGGCGACAGAATTATCCTTGAAGAAAGGGCCCATAACACAATAGAAAATATCCGTTATTCCTTTGAGCTTATAGAAAAGGAAAAACTTGGCGGATATGCGGTGGTTTCCGTTTCAAATTCGTTTCATATTCCCCGAATAGACCTAATCTGCTCACGGCTGGGAGTTGAAAGCAGATTTATTCTTGCAAAGGATCCAAACCCTTATACGCTGTTCACGGTGCTGGTGCGGGAGTATATGTCATATGCCAAGCTGTTTTTGGTAGGTACGGAGGCTTAGAATCCCGCAAAAGCGAAAGGACTGATACATAGGTGATAAAAGGCGCAATATTCGACGTAGACGGAACGCTTTTGGACTCCATGGGAATGTGGAGAACCTTCGTTTCCGAATTAATAAGAAAATACGGCGGCAACCCTGAGGACGGGGTGGACGAAAAGGTAAGATACTATTCTCTCAGGCAGACGGCGACGTTCCTTGCGGAAAATTACATAGGCTGTACTCCCGACGAGGGAGAGAAAATCTGTCTTAGTGAGACTATGGATTTTTACGCAAATAGAGCAGGGCTGAAGCCCGGCGCCGCAGAATTTCTCCATACTCTCGGCAATGCGGGCGTAAAAATGTATATTGCCACCGCAACGTACAGACCGCTGATACAGGCGGCGTTGGAGCGGGAGGGAGTCTGGAACTTATTCTCCGGAATGATAACCTGCTCCGAGGCGGGGGCAGGGAAAACAAAGCCCGATATTTTCCTGAAGGCTCTGGAAAAGCTGGGAACTTCCGTTCCCGAAACGTGGGTTTTCGAGGACGCATATCACGCCGTAAAGACCGCAAAAAGCATAGGCTTTAAGGTGCACTGCGTTTATGACGAAACGGAGGCGGATCATGCTTCGCTGCTTCGTCAAATGAGCGATATATATTCAAGAGACTTTACGGACGCAAGAATAGAAAACTATCTGTGAAGCAATAAAAAACTGCGCCGCCTGCGGCGGCTGAATGGAGTAAAATAATGAAATACGGCTATTTTAACGACAGCGACAGAGAATACGTCATCACAAGACCGGATACGCCTTATCCGTGGATAAACTATCTGGGAAATGAGGACTTTTTCTCCCTTATGTCAAACACCTCCGGCGGATACTGCTTCTACCGTGACGCAAGAATGCTCCGCCTTACCCGCTACCGCTATAACAACGTGCCCACGGACGCAGGCGGCAGATATTTTTACATAAACGACGGGGGAACTGTCTGGACCCCCGGCTGGATGCCCGTAAAAACGAAGCTCGATTCCTACGAGTGCCGTCACGGCATGGGATATACGAAAATCAATTCCTCCTTAAACGGACTAACCTTTAGGCAGACGTCCTTTGTACCCCTGGGTTATCCCTGCGAGGTGCACAGAATAAAGCTGAAAAACACAACCCATATAAAGAAAAGCTTCAAAATGTTCTCCTTTGTGGAATTCTGCCTGTGGAACGCATGGGACGACCAGACCAACTTCCAGAGAAATTTCTCTATCGGCGAGGTTGAGGTTATAGGCAGTACCATATACCATAAAACGGAATACAGAGAGAGAAGAAACCATTATGCCGTTTTCCACGTAAACGCCCCCGTTGACGGCTTTGATACGGACCGTGAAAGCTTTATGGGTCTTTATAACGGCTTTGACCGTCCCGACGCCGTGTTTGAGGGCAAAGCGAGAAATTCCGTAGCCTCCGGCTGGGCTCCTGTGGGCTCTCATATGATAAATGTTGAGCTTGAAGCGGGAGAGGAAAAGTCCTTCATATTTGTTTTGGGCTACTGCGAAAATCCCGGGGACGAAAAATGGGAAGCGCAGGACGTTATTAACAAAGCTCCCGCAAAACGCTTAATCGAAGCGTTCTCAACGGACGAACAGGTGGACAAAGCTTTAGCTTCGCTTCACGATTACTGGGAAAAGCTTCTTTCAACCTATTCCGTAAAATCGGCAGACGAGAAGCTTGACAGAATGGTAAATACCTGGAACCAGTATCAGTGCATGGTTACCTTTAATATGTCCCGCTCCGCATCTTATTTTGAATCGGGAATAGGACGGGGCATGGGATTTAGGGATTCCACTCAGGATCTTCTCGGCTTTGTGCACCTTATCCCCGAAAGAGCCAGAGAGAGAATATACGATATCGCCGCAACCCAAATGGAGGACGGAAGCGCATATCATCAGTATCAGCCCCTTACGAAAAAGGGCAATTCCGATATAGGCTCCGGCTTTAACGACGACCCTCTGTGGCTTATTTTCGGCGTTGCCGCATATATAAAGGAAACGGGCGATAAGTCTATTCTTGACGATACGGTGCCCTTTGATAACGACGAAGCAAAAGCCGCACCCATGATGGAGCACCTGAAACGCTCCTTTGACCACGTAACAAATAATCTCGGTCCTCACGGTTTGCCCCTTATCGGTCACGCGGACTGGAACGACTGCTTAAATCTTAACTGCTTCTCCGAAACTCCCGGCGAGTCCTTCCAGACTGCCTCCAACAGAGAGACAGGCGACGTGGCAGAGTCTGTGTTCATCGCAGGAATGTTCGTCTCCGTGGCTCCCGATTATATTGCAATGTGCGAAATGAAGGGGCTGACAGCAGAGGCTGAGAGTGCAAAGCGTGCCGCAGAGGAAATGTATAATGCGGTTATGACCGCCGGCTGGGACGGCGAATGGTTCCTGCGTGCATATGACGCCTTCGGCAATAAGGTGGGCAGTCACGAGTGCGAGGAAGGTCAAATATTTATCGAACCGCAGGGCTTTTGCGTTATGGGCGGAATCGGCGTGAAGGAGGGCTATGCCGAAAAAGCGCTGAACTCCGTAAAAGAACGGCTTGACACAAAATACGGAATAGTTCTCAATAATCCTCCCTATACCAAATACCACGTGGAATTGGGTGAAATTTCCTCCTATCCTCCGGGATAGAAGGAAAACGCAGGTATCTTCTGCCATAATAACCCTTGGATTTCCATTGCCGAAACCGTTATCGGACGGGGCAACAGAGCCTTTGAGGTGTATAGAAAGACCTGCCCCGCATATCTGGAGGACATAAGCGAGATACACCGCACGGAGCCCTACGTTTATTCTCAGATGATTGCAGGCAAGGACGCAGTGCGCCACGGAGAAGCGAAAAACTCCTGGCTGACGGGCACCGCCGCATGGACCTTCTATAATATTTCACGCTATATTCTCGGCGTTATGCCCGAATATGACGGACTTCGCATTGACCCCTGCATTCCCGATACCATGAAGGGCTTTACCGTAACGAGAAAATTCCGGGGCGGCGAATTTGAAATCCGTGTGGATAATACCGCCGGGGCAGAGAAGGGCGTAAAATCCGTCAAGGTTGACGGAAAGGAAATCGCCGGAAACCTTGTACCCCCCATGACCGGAAAGCATACCGTCGAAGTGGTAATGGGATAAAACCGAAAAGAAAAACTATTTTGTAAAAACTATTGACATAATAAAGTCAAAATGCTATAATTAACTGCGAACGGGATTTTTATGCCCGTCTCTCTGCCGTCGGAAAATCTCAAGTGCCGTCGGCCGAAAGTCCATAGGGAGGTGTAAAATATGGAGAAGCTTATGAACTCTTATGAAACCTTGTTCATCATCGACGCACAGCTGTCCGAAGAGGAGATCAAGGCTCTTACGGAAAAGTTCACTACTCTTATTGCAGAGAACGGAACCGTAGGAGAAGTCAATGAGTGGGGCAAGCGCAGACTTGCATACCCCATCAATGACAAAAACGAGGGATACTATGTGCTTGTAAACTTCACAGCAGGCGCAGATTTCCCCGCAGAGCTGGAGCGTATCTTCGGTATTACCGAAGGAATCATGCGTTCTATCGTAATTCGCCACGAAGACAAGAAAGCGGAAGCTTGATTGACAGGTACGGTTATAAGAGAGGTATACAGTAATGGCAAATTTCAATTTCAATAAAGTAATCATCGGCGGAAGACTTACCGCAGATCCGGAGCTGAAAACCACCCCTTCCGGAATATCCGTAACATCCTTCACGGTGGCTGTAAACCGCAGATTCGGCGGCAGAAACGGAGAGGAGCCTCAGGCGGATTTCTTCAACGTAACAGCGTGGAGACAGACGGCTGAGTTCGTAGCGAGATATTTCAGAAAGGCAAGCTCAATTTGCATCGTCGGAAGCCTCCAGAACAGAAACTGGACCGACCAGAACGGTGTAAAGCATTACGTAACCGAAATTGTTGCAGACGAGGCGTCCTTTGTAGATGCCAAGAGCGAAAGCCCCGCCGCAGTGCGTGAGGCCGCAAATCAGCCGTACATTCCCGAGTCTTATAACTCCCCTGCATACGCAACACCCGCTGACCAGACCTCGGCTCCCAAGTTCGAGGAAATCAGCGATGATGAAGACCTGCCCTTCTGATAGGCAGAACAAAACAATTTATAAAAATTTAACGGAGGTTTCATTAGAAACATGGATACAGATAAGACTGTTTCAACAGAAGAAGTTGTCGAACAGCCCACAGCGGAAGTAACAGAAGCTCCCGCAGAAGATGCCGCTCCTAAAGCGGAAAGAAGACCTGCTCCCAGAATTAACAATAACCGCAGAAGAAAGAAAGTCTGCATATTCTGTGAGGATAAGATCGACTATATCGACTATAAGGATACCAACAGACTCAGAAAATTCATTTCCGAAAGAGGAAAGATTCTGCCCCGCAGAGTAAGCGGCGCATGCGCAAAGCACCAGAGACAGGTAACTGTCGCAATCAAGCGTGCAAGAGTTGTTGCGCTTCTTCCTTACATCAGCGACTGAAAATTCTGAAATATAAGCGAAAAAGGAAACGCGAGAGCGTTTCCTTTTTCAGTTTATCAGCTCCGAGACCGTTACGAATTCATAGCCCTCTGATAGCAGGGCGGGGATTACCTCTCGCAGTGCCTGCGGGGTAGGGGATTTTCCTGCCACATAATCGTGAAACAGAATAATTGCGCCGTCCTTGGTGTTTTTCAAAACATTTGCTTTTATATCTGCAACGGGAGTGTGAGCCCAGTCCCTCGTATCCACCGACCATAGTATTACCTTGTAACCGTTTTCGGCGGCATACGGCGGAAGATTTTCATTGTACTGTCCCCCCGGGGGACGGATGAGCTTTGTCTTATATCCGAATTTTTCCTCTAAAGTTCCGCTGAGAGTGCGGATTTCCTTTTCAAGCTCTTCTTTGTCTGCTTTAAGGAGAGATTTGTGATTTTCTGTGTGATTTCCGATTTCGTGACCCTCCGCAATTTCGCGTTCAATCAGCTCCGGGTACAGCTCAACATTTTCGCCTATGACGAAAAAGGTAGCCTTTATGCCGTATTCATTCAGAATGTCAAGGATTTCGGCGGTGCGCTTTGGGTGCGGGCCGTCGTCAAAGGTCAGTGCTATCATTTTCCCTTTTGCGGAGCAGGACTTGATTACGATATTTTCCTCCGCAGCGGAAACTCCGTGGCAGAACGAAAATACTAAGACTGCGGCGGCTATCAGAAGCGATGGAAGCCTTGCAATGCTGCGCCGGTTCATTTCAGTTCGTCCGGCAAAGCAAAGCGAAAGCCTTCTTTTCGCCATGCGTCTATAAGATCGCCTAAAATTTGGGCATTGGTGGCTGACGTGGGGTGAAGCAGAATAATCTCGCCGTTGTGGGTTCCGTCCAGGATTTTTTTCATAGCGGCGTCAGGCGCCATTTGAGCGTTGTTGTCCCAGTCAGCATAAGCGAAGCTCCAGAACAGAGTCTTGTAGCCTTCTTCGCATGCCCATTTCAGGTTGTCCTCGGAAAAGCACCCTTCGGGAGGACGGTAATATTTTTTGCATTCCACTCCGATTGCGGCGCAGTCGTCCTCAAGCCGTTTCAGCTCCGCCATAAATTCTCCCTTGTCGGTAACCTTTGACATGTTGTAGTGCATTGCGGTGTGGTTGCATACGAAATGACCCTCGGAAGCCATACGCTGAACAAGATCGGCATTCTGCTTTGTCATGTTTTCCAGAATAAAGAAGGTGCCTTTTACGTCCTTTTCTTTAAGCGTATCAAGTATTTTTTCAATATTTCCGTTTTCATATCCTGCGTCAAAGGTCAGATATATAACCTTTTCCTTGTCGTTCCAATCGGAATGAGCGGTGTCGCAGTAATATCCGCCGTATTTTTCGATGAATGCGATAGGTGCGTCGGCAGACGGCTGAGTGTGGTCTTTTTTGTGACAGCAGTACCAGTTATAAGAGCCTGCGGCGCCGCAGGGAATAACCATGGCGGCGGCAAGTATAATTGAAATAATTAACTTTTTCATTTTTATTAATTTTCCTCCGTATATTTTCAGTCTGTTGCGAGACGTGGTTTTGTACGTATTTTTTTAAATTAACCTTCGCAAGTATTATGTGCAGAAACAACGCACGGACACGTTGAAAATAATTCCGAATAAAAAAATCTTAAAAAACAAAACTTTTTTTGAAAAAATGTTGCAAAAGACGAATTAATATGGTAGAATACTAAAGGTCGGTTGACCGAGAATATAGGGGTGTAGTTCAGTTGGTAGAACGACGGTCTCCAAAACCGTATGTCGCGGGTTCAAGTCCTTCCGCCCCTGCCAAAAAATCTCGTTCTTTTGAACGAGATTTTTTTATCCATTGCGAAAGCAATGGTATATCATCACGCGAAGCGTGTATATCATCGCCGCAGGCGTATATCATCAGCCGCAGGCTGTATTTGCTTTCGCAATGATGATATACAATTCCTATGGAATTGATGATATACAAAACTTCGTTTTGATGATATACAATTCCTACGGAATTGATCGCACTTTACAAATCTTCCCAATTATGCTATAATATCCGTGTAAGGCAGATTATATTTATGATAATCCGGATTATCCGGAATTCGGATGTTATAATACATCTGTGACCCATGTTGCTGACAAAGGAGTAATTATGAATCAATCTTATCAAACAAATGAGTATGACTCTCTGATTAAAAAAATCAAACGCAGAAGAAGAACCGTAATTTTCTTAACGCTTATTGTAATGTTTGCAACGCTTATTGCCGGTTCGCCTATTTACATAGGGGGTCCGGGTAAAACAATTGTAGATTACGACGGAATTAACCCCGTTATTACGGTTTTTCTCGTTTTATTTATTTTCATTTGTGAGATTTTTGCTTACGCCATGGTTTCGCTCCCCTTAACGGCTTCCATGGACGTGGAGGCAGACCCGCAAAAGCACTTGGTTCTTAATATTGCCCTTAATAAAAGAATAAATGAAAGTATATATTCCTGCGACCTTTTATATCTGGGCGATTTCGGAGCGTCTCTCGCTTATGCCGATAAGATGATAAACTATAAAAAAGCCGTAATTGTAAACTCTGGGTTATTTAATAAGGCTCGCTGTCAGTTCTTTATGGGGGATATTGAGTCATTCAGGCTGACGGCAAAGCAGTTTGAAACCGCAGTATCCGATGATAAAAAAGCAAACGAAAAAATCAAGGCGATTTACGATAGGTATCAGAGAACTATAAATTTGATGACGGCAATAGCCGATAAAGACGTTGCAAAAATCGACGCTTGCCGCAAAACCCTTGAGGTGTGGAGCAAGTCAAAAGCCGTGCAGGGATATATCGACTATCTGAAAGGAATTGCCGCATACCATGTGGGCGATAAAAAAGAAAGCATATATCGCTTAACGTTAGTAAAAGAGAATTGCGGCAAAACCGTATTTGCAAAGCTTGCGGAGCCGTATCTTGAAAATTTATAAAAGCTATCTTTCGCGTCATTTGCCGAATATATAGAGCCTCTGAAAAGCAAGTCGCATGACTTGCTTTTTACATTATATTTTTTATATAATATAAGTTCCGGGAAAGAAATAACGAAATTTGCAAAAAATTCAAATGAGTGTTATAATTTTCAAAATGAAATAAATAAAGGAGCAAAAATGATAATCGATTTTCATACTCACACATTTCCCGATAAAATAGCAGATAAAACTATTGAACACCTTTCAAAAAAAGGCGGCGTTCAGCCGTACAGAAAGGGAACACTATGTGCCTTAAAGGAATCCATGGCAAAAGGCGGCGTAGATATAAGCGTGGTTCTGCCCGTTGCAACGGCGGCAAAGCAGGTAGACACAATTAACAAGCTCTCCGCAGAGCTTAACGGAAAGGACGGTGTTTATTTTGCAGGGGCGGTTCATCCCGACTGCGAAAATATTGACGAAATACTCGACGCTGTAAAGGCTGCGGGACTTTTCGGCATAAAAATTCACCCGGACTATCAGGGCGTCCGTTTCAATGACGAGCGGTATATTGAAATCATGAAAAAAGCCGCCGAAAGGGATTTAATAACCGTTACTCATGCGGGAATCGATATAGGCTACCCGGACGATGTGCACTGCACCCCCGATATGGTTCTGGACGTGCTGGACAGACTTCAGGGAATAATCGACAACACGCT
>JAQXKW010000041.1 GCA_029010655.1 Clostridia bacterium
CGTCCCCGTATGTATCGGCGTTGACGGACTGCCCCCTCACCTTTTGGTTCACTCCTCCGGCGCCGTAATCTGCTCTTATGCGTGCAGAACGTTGGAGACCCAGTCCGAAAGGGCGGTTGTCAGCTACGACAACGGCGAAAGCTGGACTGAGGACTATATTCTTGACAGCAACATCGGAAAGCAAAAGGATATGGGCTATCCCGCCACCGCAGAGCTTTCCGACGGCTCGCTTATAACAGTATACTATCAAGCACTCCCCGACGACTGGCACACAAGCGTCCTCTATACAAAATGGAGGCTTAACAAGTAATCCAAAAAACTCCCGAAAGGGAGTTTTTTGATTATTACTGCGGGCTTTTACCGGTTATTATCGAATACTTCACACTGGCAACTTTTCCGGGGGACACGCTTACTGCGTCTGTGTCCGCATTTATCAGAAGCGACAGAAATTCCGGGTCGCACGCCGCCTCTCCGCAGACATGGAGCGGGATTTTTGTTTTCCTTGCCGCCCTTGCTGTCATTTCCACCGCACGGACCACGGGCAATGCCTTGGGCGAATACAAATAGGACACGCTTTTATTCCCTCTGTCTGCCGCCATTATATACTGGGTAAGGTCGTTTGTGCCCACGGAGAAAAAGTCGGAGCACTCGGACAGCTTATCCGCGCAAACGGCGGCGGCAGGCGTTTCTATCATTACACCCACGGGGATATTTTCGGGCACGGTATAGCCCGACAGCAAAAGCTCACGCCGGCATTCGCCGATTAACTCACGGACGGAAAGCACCTCCTCCCTCATTGTTACCATGGGGATAAGTATTCTCACGTCGCCGAAAGCACCGGCACGTAGGATTGCTTTTATCTGACACTTGAAAAGCTCCTTTTCCCGAAGGCAGAATCTTATTCCCCGAAGTCCCAGAAAGGGATTTTCCTCCTGCGGGAAGTTAAGATAAGGTATTTTCTTGTCGCCGCCTGCGTCCAGGATGCGGATTGTCAGGGGTCTGCCCGCAAGGGTCTGCGCCGCAGTTTTATATACGGAATACTGCTCCTCTGCGTCGGGTGCCTTATCCCTCTCGGCAAAGAGAAACTCCGTTCTGAAAAGCCCCACGCCGTCTCCCCCTGCCTTTAGTGCCTCCTGCACGTCACTAAGGCTTCCTGCGTTGCACTCCACAAGCACACGCTTTCCGGCAGGGGTGACAGCCTCCATGGAGCCGTATTTTTTCAGCTCTTCCCTTTGCTTTACATATGCGGCTCCCACGGTTTCGTACTGCTTTATACGGCTTTCGTCGGGGTTTACAATAACCGTGCCGTCTCTGCCGTCGCAAATAACGATAGCACCGTCGGAAATTCCCTCTGTGTCCACGCCCATAATACAGGGAATTCCCATGGAGCAGGCGAGAATTGCCCCATGTGAGGTAACGCCGCCTGCTTTCGACACTACTGCCGCCGCCCCTCGGCTTTTTGCCGCAAGAGACGGGGTAAACTCACGGCAAACAAGGACGCAACCTGAGGGAAATTCCTTTTCGGAATTCCCCTCAAGGGCAGATAAAATACCCTTTAATATATCTTCGGCGTCTCCCGCCCGCTCACGGGTGAGCCTGTCGGGAGAGGCTTTGAGAGCGTCTCTCCACTCTCCCCATACCTTTTCCGCCGTTTCCTCTGCGCTCATGCCGCTTTCCATATATTCTTCGGCGGATTTTCTTGAATATGGGTCTGCGGCAAGTGCCGCATGGGAGCGGAGAATTTTTGCGGCGTTTTCGCCTACCGTATTTTTTATATTTTCGGCATTTGCCAAAGCTTCTTTTCCGAAGCTGTCCGCCGCACGGGCGTATCGCTTTTTTTCCTCCTCCGGGGTGAGCTTTTGTCTTACAAAGCCGCCCTTTCGCTCTTTTAAGACAAATGCCTTTCCTATCCCTACCCCGGGAGAAACGGGAATACCCCGCAAGACACACTCATTCATATCTGTTCTTCGCCAAATCCCGAATTTATCAACTTCACCGCCGTTTCAAGCGCCTCTTTTTCGTCCTCGCCGCTGCATCGGATTTCAATTTCCGTGCCGCCTCTTATTCCTGCGGCTATTATATTCATCAGGCTTTTGCCGTTGACCTCCCTGCCTCCCGCCACAAGCGTTACCTCGGACGAAAACACGCCGAGGGCTGAGGCAAATTCGTTGGCAGGGCGCAGATGAAAGCCCTGCTTATTCTTTACTGTCACTTTTTCAGATACCATTATTTCTTTCCTTTTACAGCGTAAGTCTTTTTTACGGCGCCCAAAATCAGTGCGCTGACAACGGAGCCTATTGCCACGGACATAAGGTAATACGCCCACCTTCCCACTACGGGGAACACGAACACCCCTCCGTGGGGCGCTCCCAGAGTACAGCCGAACAGCATTGAAAGTCCGCTTGCCACCGCCGCCCCTACCATGCTGGAGGGGATTACTCTGAGCGGGTCGGACGCCGCATAGGGTATTGCGCCCTCGGTTATAAAGCTCAGTCCCAGCACGTAATTGACAGTACCGTTTTTCCGTTCCTCCGGCGAGAATTTTCCGGGGAAAATGCTTGTTGCCAAGGCTATTGCCAAGGGGGGCACCATTCCCCCTGCCATTACCGCCGCCATAACGGAAAGATTTCCCGTGGCAATGGACGCCGTTCCGAAAACGTACGCCGCCTTATTTACGGGTCCTCCCATATCAAACGCCATCATAGCTCCCAAAACTGCACCCAAAGCCACCGCGGAAACGCCGTTCAGCGCATGGAGAAGGTCGGAAATCCACGTGTTTATATAGCCCATCAGAGGGTTTACTCCGCAAACTATTACTGTTATGAGCAAAAGCCCCATAATGGGATATATCAGCACGGATTTCAGTCCTTCAAGTGCGGCGGGAAAGCTGTCACAGGCGGCTTCAAGCAAAAGCATTGTAAAGCCTGCGGCAAAGCCCGCAAACATTGCCCCAAGAAAGCCGGAGGACGTATCTCCCGCAGGATTTGCGAAGGTGGAGCCGATATTTGCAAGCCAGCCGCCCGCAAAGCCCGGCAAAAATCCCGGTCTGTCGGCTATTGCCATGGATATATAACCGGAGAGCACGGGGAGCATAAACGAAAAAACTATTCCGCCGATTTGGTTGAGAAAGGCGGACACGGGCGTGCCGCTTCCGAAAGCGGCTGTTTCGGGAATGGCCTTTACCGTATCAATAAGAAAGGACACGGCAATGAAAAGTCCTCCCGCGACCACGAAGGGGAGCATATGGGAAACGCCGTTCATAAGATACCCGTACAAGGCACGAAAGCCTGTTGCCCCAACGCCGCCTTTTTCCTTTTGCTCGCCCTTATGGCGGTACACGGGCGCATTTCCCGATACGGCGGACAGCACAACCTCCTCCGCCTTATGAATGGCATCGCCCGTTGACGCGGAAACCAGCTTTTTCCCGTTAAATCGTCCCATTTCAACCTGTCGGTCTGCGGCGATTATAACCGTTTCCGCATTTTTTATTTCCTCGGCTGTAAGCTGATTTTTTGTGCCCCCTGAGCCGGATGTTTCAACCTTTATTGAAATTCCCAGGTTTTCCGCCGCCTTTGTCAGTGCCTCCGCCGCCATATAGGTATGGGCAATTCCCGTGGGGCAGGCGGTAACTGCAACAAGCCTGTAAGTTTTTTCGCAGGGCTTGCAGGTCTCCTGCTTTTCAAAACGGCGGGCGTCGTATTCCTCAAGTATTTTAATAAATTCCGCCGAATCTGCCGCCTCCGACAGTCTTTTTATAAGGCTTTTGTTCATAAGCAGGGTGACAAGCCTTGACAAAAGCGACAGATGCTCGTCCCCCGCCTCCGGGGCGGCTATCATAAACACCACGTTTACGGGAACGCCGTCGGGAGAGCCCCAGTCGGCGCCGCCCTTCAGCGTTACGGCGCAAAGCCCCGTTTTTCTTACGGCGGAGCTTTTTGCGTGGGGAATTGCAACTCCGCCGCCTACGGCGGTAGTACCCGTTTTTTCTCTTGAAAGAACGTCCTCACGGAATTTTTCTGCGTCTCTCACGTTTCGGCAAAGGGCCTGAAGCCCTACCATATACTCTATTACGGCTTCCTTTTCCGATTCTTCAAGCCCGACGGTAATGCCGTCCTCGCTGATTAAATCTCTTATTTTCATAGCTGTCTTTCCTCCGAATACTGAAGTACTGTTCCCTGAGTTACCTCAAAAAGGTGTTCCACCTCCTCGCCTGTGGCAAGCCATATGCTTGCGGCGGTTGCACCTCCTGCGGCGTTGGCATAGCGGAGCGACGTTACGGGGTCTCCGCTGTTAATATAGGCGGACAAATATCCCGCCACCATTGAATCTCCGCTCCCAACCGTGTTTTTTACATGGACGGGAACCGCAGGCACCGTATATATGTCTCCCCTTTCCGTACAGAGCAAAGCCCCGTCCGCTCCCATTGAGACAATTGCCGTTGCGGCGCCCATTCTGCACAGCTCACGTGCTTTTTCGGCGACTGCCTTTATTTCTGTAATCTCTTCCCCGAATATTTCGGAAAGCTCCCACATATTAGGCTTTACAAGGAACGGACGGTATTTAAGGCAGTCTCTGACTATACTGCCTGGGGCGTCCAGAACGACGGGTATATTTTCGGCAAGTGCCGATTTCATAATATCCGCATATATATCTTTGGGAACGCCGGGGGGAATACTTCCCGACAGAGTAAGATAGTCTCCGTCGGACACGTTATCGAGGGTCTTAAATAAATGCCCCAATTCCTCCTCACGTATGCCCTCTCCCTTACAGTTAATCTCGGTTACGCAGTCGTAGGAGAGCTTTACGTTTATTCTGGTTGGGGATTCGGTCTCGGTCAAAAGGCATTTTACTCCCTCCTCCAAAAGCGTTTCTCTGACCGTGTCTCCCGTAATGCCGCCTGCAAAACCAAGAGCTGTTACCTCCTGCCCCAGTCTTCTAAGCATTACGGCACAGGTTATTCCCTTTCCTCCCGCCGTCAGATATTCACCGGCGGCTCTGTTCACCTCGCCTGTTCGCAGAGCCTCGCTTAATCTTACCGTATAATCAAGTGACGTATTCAGCGTCAGGGTGTAAATCATCTTTCCCGTCCTTTCTCGTTTCATCATAACAATTATTCCCTCAATATTCAAAAAAAATCCACACAAAGGGAAGTTTTTGTGATACAATATAATGAAATAATATAATGAGGAAATAGCGTGAAAATTATGTTAATTCAAGTCCTTCGTGCAGTTATTTCACGCCCAAATTCTCCTTAAAAATGGGACCCAACCCATTTTTGTTTCCTTCGGAAACCCAGGAGAATTTCATAACAATTTGTGCCGCGGGGCGGCGTAATGGAGATTAGCGTGAAAATTATGTTGACCCAAGTCCTTCGTGCAGTTATTTCACGCCCAAATTCTCCTTAAAACGGGACCCAGCCCATTTTTGTTTCCTTCGTAAACACAGGAGAATTTCATAACAATTTGTGCCGCCGGGCGGCGGAATGGAGATTAGCGTGAAAATTACGTTGGCTGAAGTCCTTCGTGCAGTTATTTCACGCCCAAATTCTCCTTAAATGAGGGACCCAACCCATTTTTGTTTCCTTCGGAAACACAGGAGAATTTCATAACAATTTGTGCCGCCGGGCGGCGGAATGGAGATTAATATGATAAAAAACCAACTTCCCGATACGGATCTTACCCTGAAGGATTTTCGGTACGACCTTCCCGAGGAGCTTATTGCACAGACGCCCTTGGAGCCGAGAGATTCCTCCCGTCTTATGGTGATTGACCGAAAGCGTGACGGAGTTGAGCACCGTATTTTCAGAGATATAACTGAATATCTGCGCCCCGGCGACGTTTTGGTTATTAACGACACAAGGGTTATTCCTGCAAGAATTGTGGGCAGACGGTGTCGAAAAATGACGGCGGAGGGACTGATTTCCTCCGACAGCACAGCCCCCGTTGAACTGCTTCTTTTGAAGCAGAGGGAAAACGACGTATGGGAAGCCCTTGCAGGTCCCGGAAAAAGGGCACGGTGCGGCGATGTTATTGAGTTCGGCGGCGGTATGCTTCTGGCTTATGTTACGGATATTATTGACGACGGGCTGAGAGTTGTGAAATTTGTTCCGGACAAAGAAAAATTTCAGACCGTTTACGAGGCACTTCACGCCTTAGGTTCAATGCCCCTGCCTCCTTATATTAAGGAAAAGCTTGCGGACGCCGAAAGATACCAGACAGTTTATTCCCGTGAGGAAGGAAGCTCTGCCGCACCCACAGCAGGACTTCATTTTACGCCGGAGCTGCTTCAGAAGATAAAGGACATGGGCGTTGAGGTTGTACCCGTGCTGTTGCATGTGGGCTTGGGAACCTTTCGTCCCGTTAAGGAGGAAAAGCTCCAAGACCACGAGATGCACTCGGAATATATCCGTGTGACCGAGGAGGCGGCGAAGATTATTAACGAAAAGCGTGCCGCAGGGGGCAGGGTTATCGCCGTGGGCACCACCTCCTGCCGCACACTTGAAAGCGCGGCGGACGAAAACGGTATTCTTCATTCGTGCAGTACGGACACGGGGATTTTCATATACCCCGGCTACAAGTTCAAAATAACAGACGCTCTTATTACAAATTTTCATCTTCCCGAAAGCACTCTGCTTATGCTGGTTTCCGCCTTTGCGGGCAGAGAAAAAATGCTTTCCGCATATGAAACCGCTGTTAATGAGCATTATAGATTCTTTTCGTTTGGCGACTCGATGCTCCTCCTTTAGATGATGAGCAAATGAAGAATTAAAAATGAAAAATGAAGAATTAAGGTGTGCCTGCGGCACGGATTTATAATTCAAGTCGGCAAAACCGACACCGAAATTATTCATTATTCATTATCACCATGTCGCATATCCCGTAAACTTCGGCGCACAGATCAGATTTTATAAGTAATTTATGAACATATGAAAAAAGAAAGAATTATAGCCGTGGCGGGTCCCACCGCTTCGGGAAAAACGGCTTTTGCCGTTACCCTTGCGAAAAAGCTGGGGGGAGAGGTTATCTCCAACGACTCAATGCAGATATACCGTGGTATGGAAATAGGCACCGCCGCACCCACAGTTGATGAAATGGGCGGTATTCCCCATCACATGATAGGTATTGCAGAGCCTTTGGCGGAATTTTCCTGTGCGGACTACGCCGCATCTGCCAAGAATATAATTAAAGAGGTTATTTCCCGTAAAAAAGTGCCGATTTTTTGCGGCGGCACGGGACTTTATCTTGATGCGGTTCTTAAAGTAAACGATTTTTCCGCAAGTGTAAAAAATGACGCTCTGAGAGAGGAATTGTCGGCATTTGCCGAAATTAACGGCGCAGACGCTTTGCATGAGAGACTTCGTGCCGTTGACCCTCAGTCCGCCGACGCTATCCACAAAAACAATGTGCGGAGAGTTATCCGTGCCATTGAAATTTTTGAGACCACCGGCATTACAAAAACAGAATGGGACAAAAAATCCGTGGAAAAGCCTTCGGAATACGATGCTACCGTAATTGTTCTTGACTTTTTATCAAGAGAGCTTCTTTACAGCCGCATTGACCTCCGTGTGGACGCTATGATGGATGCAGGGCTTGAAGCGGAGGTTCGCAGCTTATGGGAAAACGGCTTATTATCCCCGAAAAAGCCCGCCTTTCAGGCTATCGGATATAAAGAATTTATTCCCTATTTTGAAGGAAAAGCCACACTCTCGGAAACGGCGGACGCAATAAAGCTTGCCACACGCCGATACGCAAAGCGGCAGATTACCTGGTTCAAGAGATATGACAATGCGATTTTCCTCCACCCCGACAGGGAGGACGGCACCGTAAAATCCCCCGAGGAGCTTTTTGCGGAGGCAGGCTTATGAAAAGAATACTTACGGTTCAGGATATTTCCTGCGTGGGAAAATGTTCTCTTACCGTTGCGCTTCCCGTAATATCGGCAATGGGTGTGGAATGCTCCGTTCTGCCCACCGCCGTGCTTTCCACCCACACGGCGTTCAAAAATTTTTCCTGCCGTGACCTGACGGACGAAATTTCGCCTATAACAGAGGTCTTTGAAAAAGAGGGCATCACCTTTGACTGCGTTTACACGGGCTATCTTGCTTCAAAGCGGCAACTGTCCCTTGTTTGCGGTTTGGCTGAAAAATTCGGGGGCAGCATGCTTTTTGTAGACCCTGCCATGGGGGATTTCGGAAGGCTTTACACGGGGTTTACACATGATTTTCCCCGTGAGATGGCGTCCCTTTGCAAAACGGCGGATATTATCGTTCCCAATCTGACGGAGGCATGCGCTCTGCTGGGCATTCCCTATTCGGAGGATTTTTCCGACGGGGAAATCCGCGACATTGCAAAAAGACTTTGCCATATGGGTGCAAAAAACGCTGTGATTACGGGATATTCCACCTCGGAAAACAATTTGGGAGTGCTGAAATACGACAGCACCTCCGACACTTTCTTTTCCCACCTTAGCGAGCGTGTGCGCACAAAGCGTCCCTGCCACGGCACGGGAGATCTTTTCTCCTCAGTTTGCGTGGGGGCTTTAATGCGGGGTCTCTCCGTGGACGATTCTGTATCTTTGGCGGCAGATTTTACCGCCGAATGCGTCCGCCATACGGAAAATTCCCCCGACAGCCGCTGGTACGGCGTTAATTTTGAGGACATGACAGAAACCTTACTTTCTATGATAAAGGAGAAATCCATTAATGCTTAATGACATTGTTACAAAACGAAAGGGCGACTTTTCAGACGGCGCACACACCGAGCTGCGCTGTCAGAAAAACTTAAAGCGAAGCGTTGCTTTTCTTTCGGGCAACCTTACCGCAAATTCAAGAAGCGAAAGCGAAGGAGTTTGCGCAAGGGTATACAAGGACGGAGTTTACGGCTTTTCCTCTATGGCGGAGGTTTCCGACAGCGCCGCAGACAGCGTTCTGAAAGCCGCTTCGGATAATGCCGATTTTATGGCACGCCATGCGGGAAAGGGACGAGGCGAGCTTCCCCCTATTTTTGCGGAGCCCGTAATGACACAATACGACCTTTACGACCCGGAGCAAAAGCTGTATATTGATTTTGCCCGTGAGCTGGACTCATATATTGCAGAAAAATACCCTGCCCTTTCGGGCAGGGGTATCAGAGTTTACACGGACTGTATGGAAAAATATATATGCACCTCCGACGGTGCGGACGGTCACGCCGCCGTGCCACGCTCGTATATTTATATCCGGCTTACCGCAGACACAAAGGACGGCTCCCCCGTCGAGCTGTTTGAGCCTGTTGGGGGATTCGGTTCCTTTTCGGACCATTTTTCAAGCCCGTCCGCTCTTTTCGGAAAGGTTGACGAGCTGTATGAAAGTCTCATGAAAAAGCGTGAAGGCATTTATCCGGACGCAGGACTGAAAACCTGTATTCTGGGAGGGTGTCTTGCGGGCATGCTGTCCCACGAGGCGGTAGGTCACACCGTTGAAGCGGATTTGGTGCTGGGAGGAAGCGTTGCGGCGCACTCCCTGAACCGTCAGGTGGCAAGTCCTCTTATTACCATGGTGGACTTTGCTCACACCTTTGAGGGCGCTCCCGTTCCGCTCCCCGTTTACATTGATGACGAGGGTGTCCCCGCCGGTGACGAGGTGCTTATCCGTGACGGAATTCTTACGGGATATATGAACAGCCGTGAAACGGCTCAGCGTTTCGGAATGGTTCCGAGAGGAAATGCAAGGGCATATTCCTTCTCCGACGAGCCCCTTATCCGCATGAGAAACACGGCAATTCTCCCCGGAAAATCCACTCTTGAGGAAATGATTGCCTCCGTTGATGATGGATACTATTTTACGGACACCAACAACGGTCAGGCGGACACTACGGGAGAATTTATGTTCGGAATTTGCATGGGATACGAAATCAAAAACGGAAAGCTGGGCAGAGCCCTGCTTGACACCACGATTTCCGGCGTTGCTTTTGAAATGCTGAAAACAGTTGACATGGTATCGGACACCATGACATGGGCTTCAAGCGGCTTTTGCGGCAAAAAACAGCCTATGCCCGTGGGCATGGGCGGTCCTGCGCTGAGATGCAAGGTTACGGTAGGAGGCAGATAAGGTATGAAGGATTTAGATAAGCTTACAGCAAGTATTATTGACAGGCTGAAATCCGAGGGCGCTGAAATGGCGCATTGCTCCGCCGCCTGCGGCGAAACAAGGGAATTTAATATTGACGGGGGCGAATTCAGCCTTTTCCGCACTCTATTCGACAATTCTCTCTCCTTGACCGCCGTTATAGGAGGGCGAAAAGGCTCCGTTTCTCTCAACAGCTTTGAAGACAGCGCCGTAGACCGTGCCATTGCAGACTGTGTTGCGGCGGCAAATTCCTCGGAGCCTGACGACGGCTGGGGGCTTTGCCCCGACGCAAACTGCGACCGCTTTGTAAAAGGGGCGGTGGAGCCTGATCTTGACAGGCTGTTTTTCCGTGTGAAGGAGCTGAAGGAGACTGTTGAAAGGGACTACCCTCTGATTGTTATGGAGCAGATGATAGTGTCACATGACAATGTTCACTCCGTTTACAGAAACACATCCGGCGCACACTTTACCAAGGATGCGGGGTATTACAGCGTCAGTCTTATGTTCTCCGCTCATGAGGGAGAGCTTTCCTCCTCCTTTTTGGGAAGCGGAGCGGTGACCGATAACCTTGACAGTCCGTTTATTGAGCTTTCGTCTATACGCCGAGATCTGGAGGACGTTCAGAAGCAGATACACACAGAGCCTGCCGAGGGGAAATTTGTGGGCACTATGGTGCTTTGTCCGGGAACTCTTGCAGAGTTTACGGACAGCATTGTTGAGAATTTTGCCTCCGACGGCACAATTCTTGACGGAACCGCCATTTGGCGTGACAAATTGGGAGAGACAGTTGCCGACCCTCGGCTTACCGTCTCCTTTAAGCCGAAGGATGAGCGTATTGTTTGCGCTCCCTCTTATTCCGGCGAGGGCTTTTATATTGACGACTTTGATTTTATTCGGGACGGGCGCCTTGAAAGCTTTGTTCTGAGCCTTTACGTTGCCAACAAAACCGGCAAAAAGCGCTCTCCCAACTCAGGCTCCGGTCTTATTATAAAGCCCGGAGAAAAGTCTCTTGAGGAGATTATCTCCGGCATTGACCGAGGGATTTTGGTGGGAAGATTTTCCGGCGGTTCGCCCTCCTCAAACGGCGATTTTTCCGGCGTTGCGAAAAACAGCTTTCTTATAGAAAACGGAAAAGTTACAAAGGCTGTGGCGGAGACTATGATTTCCGGAAACCTTGCCGAAATGCTTCAAAATCTCCGTGATATTTCAAAGGAAACCGTTTCCGACGGCTACACGGTGCTTCCCTACGCCGCATTTGACGGAATTACCGTTTCGGGGAAATAAGGAATTAATTTGAAAAGGGGCTTTCAAAGCGACCCTGAAATGACAAAAGCGGAGCGATGCTCCGCTTTTGTGCGCTGTTTTTGCCGCTAGTTGCCAGCCGCCGGCCGCTAGCCGCTTGTTCTATGCTCCGGCTATAAGCCGCTTCAGGGCGGAAACGTCTGCAACGGTGAGCTTTCCGTCTTCGTTTACGTCTGCCGCATCGTTCTGATCATCTTTGCCCGAAAGCATTTTCTTTATAAGGTTTACGTCCTTGGCGGTGAGCTTCTCATCGCCGTCTGCGTCTCCGGGGGTATATGTGGGCTCCACAGGGTCCACGGGGTCGTCTATACCGTTTACTGCGTTTTCAACGGAAGTACCCAGTGCTTTTCTTGCGTTATAATATTCCTCGTCGGACACGGAATAGGTTACCATTCCCGTTGTCATTCTGTCGATATATTTATCAGCCGCTCCCTCGCCTCTTATTTCCTCAAGCATATGGAAAAGCTGATAATCCTCAATTCCATCTCTCATGGCTTCAAGGCGGAGACTTCCCACGGGGGTATCAAGCCCGTAGGTTGAGCCGGGGTAAATAAGAATTGACTCGCCGTGTGCGTCGGGGTACGACGCATTTGTTATATTGGCGTTATAGGGATCGGAACCGTCCACGTACCAGAAGTTTACAAAGTTATAGAGGAAGCCCTGCACGTCGTTATCGAACTGCTGCCAGAACAGCACTCTCTGAGCCACGCCGTCCGTCTGGATATAGTAGTTTATATAGGGCGCTTCAACGTCCCAGGAGATAAACCACCATACCTTCTGTCCCGCTTCTCTTTTTGCCGCCATTCTGTCCTTAAATGTGCCGTAGACCGAATTCCATTTCAGGGGCTGCATAATCTTTGCTCCCGCCGTTGTCAGCTCGGTCGCATCCGTATAGGCGAAGGTTTTTGAGCACCACAGGTTGACGAAATCGTTATAGTATTCAATCTGGTCAATAGTTGAGCCGTCTTCTCTTGTGTAGTCAATATCGTTTATATAGGTATTAATAAACCAGAAGGGCTTATCGGCATAATCGGGCTGATACTGACCGTATTTTGAAACAAGGTCGTTGTATGCGCTCCGGAGTGCCTCAAGATCTGCGGGAGTTGCCGCATCTACCACGCCGGAGAAAAAATACGCCTTATCAAATCTTTCGGGGTGGCCTGCAAATGCCGTCTCGTATATGCGTTTAATGTGTGTATTGCTGTATTCCATTCCCGTAAAGGAATCAGTCTGGAAGGAGGTTACACGGGGATTATCCATATAGGCGACTGCGTTTGAGTTATAGAGCTGATATGGCAGATAATATGCACTGACGCGGTTTTCAAGCAGATAATCATAATACTTCACATAAAGCTCATTAGCAGTATAATTAGTTTTATCACAAAGTCTGTTTATATAGCCGTAATCAAGGTTTATACTGGTGGCGCACGCCGTTTCTTCGGACAGGGCAAAATTCCAGACACATACGAACACCTTACCCACCTTTACCGCTTCTCCTGCGGAATTTTTGACGGTTACGTCAGCTTCGTACCAGCCTGCCGCCGTAGTTTCCGCGGTTTTAATTTTTACGAGGAACGCCTGAGTTTTTCCTGCCGCAAGGTCAAAACTTCCGTATGCGGAAAGGGGCGGTATGGGGTCGGGAACATTTCCGAAGCTATCGCAGTCCTGATAAAGTTCGATATAAATATCTGCGTCAAGGGTATTGCCGGCACCGTCGGAAAACTCAGACAGCTCTGCCGTCAGCCCTGTTCTGCCCGTTTCGGAATAAAGCACGAACTGGGCGTTTTCGATTTCATTTTTCGCCATATACACGGAAAAGCTCTCTTTTCCCGTATTGTTCACCGTAGTATCGTTAACCTTTTCCGTGGCGTAGTCAAACCACAGAGAAATTCCCGGGTCTTCGTTTGCGGCGTCCGTATGGGTATAGGTATCCGAAGGGTCCGAAGTTTCCGCATTTACGGGGAACACGATTGCGGCTGTTATCATAGCCAAAATAAGAAATACTGCCGTTAGCTTCTTCATATCTTTCTCCGTTTCAAAATCAGAATTTTCGCCGTTTGTTACAATTAATTATCGGTACGTTATCGCAATTTGGTACCTCTGCTTACAATTATATACTATTATACTCTGATTTTCAAGATGTTTAGTCATTTATACATATTAAATAAATGCACATACAAGCTGACAGGATTAATTAATCACGAAAAAAGCGGGTCGCCGACGGCGACCCGCTTAATTTTATTCAGGGATTGCTCAGTGGTTTTCTCTTCTTCTGCGGATAACGATTACAGTTGCTCCGGTAAGAACTACTGCCACGAGAGCGATTACGATATACATCATGTTATCGCCTGTTGTGGGAGACTTGTTATCTCCGTTGTTTGCAGGAGTAGAGGGCTTAGTTTCGGGCTTAACCACAGGAATAGTTTCTTCCTTAGTCTCTCCGCATACAGAACAGGTGTATGTCTTAACACCGGTTTCGGTCTCGGTAGCCTTCTTGGTTACTACGCCGTCGTCCCACTTATGTCCGAGAGCTGCGATTTCCTCAGTCTTGGTTGCTTCCTCGCATACTGTACATGTATAGGTCTTAACACCCTTTTCAGTACAGGTGGGCTCGGTTGTTACAGTGCCTTCGTCCCATGTATGTCCGAGAGCATCAATATCCTCGGTGTAGGTATCACCGCATCTTGCACATGTGAAGGTTTTAACGCCCTTTTCGGTGCAAGTAGGCTCGGTGGTTACTACGCCGTCATCATATGCATGACCGAGAGCATCAATATCCTCGGTGTAGGTATCACCGCATCTTGCACATGTATAGGTCACAACGCCCTTTTCTGTGCAGGTAGGCTCTGTGGTTACTACGCCGCCGTCATATGCATGGCCGAGTTTTGTGAGAACCTCGGTTTCGGTCTTGCCGCAACCGTTAGAGCATGTACGAACGATCTTACCGTCTGTTGTGCAGGTAGGCTCAACTTTTTCGGTTACTGCCATTTCATGTCCGAGAGCGTCTACGGGATCAACTATCATAGTTTCGTCGCAACGCTTACATGTCTTGGTGGTATAACCTGCTTCCTCACATGTAGGAGCAGTTACCACGCCATCGTCCCAGTCATGACCCAGTGCAGGGATAACGTCGGTGGAAAGTTCGGTTTCGCATACGGTACAGGATACTACCGACTTACCGTCTTCGGTACAGGTTGCAGGGGTTACAACGGGCTCGCCGGGAGTATGATCAAGAATAGTGGTTTCGTTTCTGTGTTCCTCAGCGTCGCAACGGGTACATCTGTAAAGGTCATATCCGCCTGCGGTGCAGCTTGCGGGAACAGTCTCTACAAATGCCATATCATGTCCCAGTGCGGGGATGGTCTCAACTGCGGTTCTGTCGCCGCAAACGGAACATTCCTTATACTTAGAACCGTCTACCAGACAGGTTGCGTCTGTCACCTTATCTACGTATGTATGAGCGCCGGTTGCGGGGAGAACGATTGTATCAACAACGCTTCCGCAAGCGTCACATACTACATTCTTGGAGCCGTCAGCGCCGCAGGTTGCGTCTTCTACAAGCACCTCATGGGTGGATGCATGCTCGCAGTTCATGGTTACGGTTGCGCCCACAACGTCAAACTTCAGATAGGTAAATCTGTCGCCTTCCTCAGCAAGGATGAAGTCGCCTTCTCTGTCGTAGATAATGCCGAAGTCAGCAGTATCGCCGATTGCCATGCCGGAGGGTACGTTGAATACGTAGGATGCAAGGATACCGTTGTTGTAGTTTACATCAAGGTCTCCGTCGCTGTCAAAGTATGCGGTCATGTAGCTGTATCCCTCGGTAGGAGTTTCGGGATAGGAAGCAAGACGGTCTCTCAGATAATCGAGGTTCTCGGAGACTTTCTTGTCATATGTGCCTCCCTCATAGTTCTTGGGAAGAAATACGCTTCCGCAGGTGTCGGATGCAAGAGTCCAGCTCTCGGGATAGGTGAGAACATACAGAC
>JAQXKW010000042.1 GCA_029010655.1 Clostridia bacterium
ATTCTGTCTCAGCAGGAATACTGCGGGGATGTTATCAATTTCAAAACCTGTTCCAAGTCTTTTAAGAACAAAACACGGTTTCCCAACGCACCTGAGAACTGGGCAATATTTAAGGATGTGCACGAGCCGATTATTGAACGGAACGATTTTGAAAAGGTGCAAACTCTAATATCCAAGACAAAGCGCAGAGCACCGAAACCTAAAAACGGTGAGAAAAGCATATTTTGTGATTTGTTGTTCTGCGGAGACTGCCACGGTAAGCTCCGGCATCATACAAACACGGTCAATAAGGATATCCATTATTTCGTATGTGCAAACAACAAGGTGGATTACAGAGGCGAATGTCCCGGAAGACACTATGTCAGAGCAGATGCTATTGAGCAGGTTGTTATGCTTGAGCTTCACCGAATGGCGGAGTTCCTTGAATCGGATGAAGAAGACTTTGCCGAGCTTCTCGCCCAAAAGACCGACAAGGAACTGTTGAAAGAAAAGAGGCACGATGAAGAGGAGCTTCAAAAAGCAATTATGCGAAACGATACCGTGGCACAACTTTATGAAAAGCTATATGAGGACAACGCCACCGGCAAGGTAAGCGACGACTGGTTTATGCAGTTGTCTCACAAATACGAAGTAGAACGCTTGGAACTGAAAGCAAAGATAAAAACACCCCGTCAAAAGCTATCCGAATGCGGACAATGCGAAAGAGACCGTGAAACCTTTACCTCAGCAATCCGCAGGTTCATGCGAATGGATCGACTAACTGCACCGCTTCTCAGGGAACTTATAGACCATATTGATGTGTTTGAAACAGAAGGCAAAAGCAAAAGCAGAACCCAGAGAATTGTTATCTATTACCGCTTTGTCGGGTATGTGGAAATCCCCGAGGTATCTCAAAAGAAGTGCATCAAAGCCGATACCCGCAAAGGCGTTGCCGTGGAGTATCTTACCGAGCCGCTGCCGGCATAACAAAAAAGCAGGCTTCCCGCCTGCTCATACATAAAACCGTATCAGAATAGAAAAATCGAGTATTCATAAGTGAAATCCCTTATGAACACTCGATATGGGGTGAGTGATGGGATTCGAACCCACGGTCTCCAGGGCCACAACCTAGCGCTCTAACCAGCTGAGCCACACCCACCGTATTACCTTATTAAATTAAGATTAAATTAAGAGCGCCGACCGCCCTTAGCGGTCGGCGGCTCCTTGGCGTGCCTTGGGGGATTCGAACCCTCGACCTACTGCTTAGAAGGCAGTTGCTCTATCCGGCTGAGCTAAAGGCACATTGGAGCGGGTGATGGGAATCGAACCCACGTAGCCAGCTTGGAAGGCTGGAACTCTACCATTGAGTTACACCCGCGTACCGAATTGTCAGCTTTAATATAATATCACAGCGACAATCCTTTGTCAAGGCTTTTTTTGACTTTTTTTCAAAACTGTTCAATATGTTTTCTCCGGCACGGGTTTATACACATCCGTCACGGCTCCCGCTATATTCTCCGCAAGAGCTCTCAGGGTTTCCGTTACGGGCATTTCCGTAAAATAATGGCCTGCGGCGAATATATTCATGCCTGTATCCTTTGCGTCCAGTCCCTCGTGGTATTTACACTCGCCGGTGACGAGGGTATCCGCTCCCGCCTTTTTCGCCGCTTCAAAAAACTCCCCTGCGGAGCCTCCCACTACTGCCACGGTTTTAACAGGGCGGCACACGTATGCCGTAACCTTCTCGGCGCCCGTTGCCGCTTTTATTTTCTCCGCAAACGCTTCGGGGTCCCTCTCGTCCGTTTCGCCCATTCTGCCGAACTGAGGATAATCGCTGTCGCCGAAGGCTCTGACGTTTGCAAGCTCCAGAATTTCCGCCAGCGTATCGTTTACGCCGCCTGTTCCGCAATCAAGTCTGGTATGGAGGGAGATTACGGAAATGCCGTTTTGGAGGGCGATTATTACCCTCTCCCCTACGGCGTCGCAGGGGGTCACTCTGTTAAGCCCTCTGAAAATAAGGGGATGATGGACGAGAAGGGTATCAAAGCCGTTTTCTGCGGCGTAGCATAATGCCTCCTTTGAAGCGTCTAAGGACACCAGTACCTTTTTAACCTCTTTTTCGGGGTCTGCACAGCACATCAGTCCGTCGTTATCCCAATCGCAGGAAAGGGTTGAGGGGTACAATTCGCAAAGATTATTATAAAATTCCCATACTGTCATTTTTGTTTTCCTTATTCTGTCATGGCACGCAGCTCCCGTATGAGCTTTTCAGCGTCAGCTTTTTCGGGGCTTTTCAGCTTTTTTTCTGCCATTTTTATATACTTATCCGCAAGTGCGGGAAAATCGGGAGAGCTTCTTATTTTTTCGTTTCTGCCCACCAGCCGTTCTGCGGGGGACAGCGCATACGGCACTCCGGTATATTCGCAGACTATGCACTGGTACACCTTATCCACCACAGCCACGCCGCCGTCCACCTCTGCAAAGCCCTTTTCCGACAGGTATTTTCTGAGAGCCTCCGGCTTTGTCATAGGCTGGAGAATAAGGCGCACCCCTTCCCTTTTTACGTATTGGGAGCCGTCCAATATTCGGGCGATAAGCTCGCCGCCCATGCCGCATATGACAATATCAGTAACTCCGTTTTCTTCAAGTGGGAGGCCGTCAAGTCCGTCGGCAAGCGAAAATACAATTTCTCCGTCTATACCGTATTTTTCCGCATTTTTCTTTGCCCGTTCAAGGGGGCCTGCGTTTATGTCGGAGGCGATAGCCCTCGGGCATCTGCCTGAATTTATGAGAAAAATGGGGATATACGCATGGTCAGTTCCCACGTCCGCCGCAACGCCCTCTTCTCTCACGAAGGACGCCGCAAGGTACAGGCGGTCGTCAATTACAGGTAATTTCATCTTACAGTATTCAATATTAAAAGAAAAGCGGCGGACAGTCTCCGCCGCTTTTGCTCATTTCTTGGAATCCAGAAATGCGTTGATCTTATCGACCAGCTCGTCGGCGTCAGTTCCGTGAACCTCGCATGCCGCCTCGATGCTTTCGCCTCTTGAATGGGGACAGCCGAGACAATGCATTCCTATTTCAAAGAAGAACTGGGCTGTTTCTACATCATAGTCCAGCACATCGCCGATTACTGTTTCTCTTGTTACTTCCATTTTATTATACTTCCTTTCCGTATATAGATTTTAAGCAAGGTTTACTTTTTTAAGGGGCAGCTCCTCCGGGTCGGGGAGAGACACCTTTTTTATATCTGCGCCAAGCATTTTGAACTTGCCCACAATATCGTCGTATCCGCGCTCGATAAGGTGAATATCGGATATTTCCGTAGTTCCCTCTGCCACAAGACCGGCAATCGCCATGGCGACCCCCGCTCTCAGGTCTACCGCGATAACGGGCGCACCGTGGAGAGGCTTCCCCCCCTCGATAACCGCCGTTCTGCCGTCCACCTTAATAGAGGCTCCCATTTTTATAAGCTCCTCCACGTAGCGGAAGCGCTTTTCATACACGCCCTCGGAAACGTAGCTTACCCCGTCTGCAAGGCACAGAAGAACTGCCATTTGGGGCTGCATATCCGTGGGAAAGCCGGGATAGGGGTGAGTTTTTACGTTTGCCTTACGCACCTTTACCTTACCGGTGACGATAACGGAATCGTCAAATTCGTCAACCACGGCGCCCGCCTCCTCAAGCTTTGCGGACACGGATTCCAAGTGCTTCGGAATAACATTTGTAAGCTTTACACAGCCGCCCGTTGCCGCCGCCGCAACCATATATGTCCCCGCTTCAATCATATCGGGAATTATGGCATAGGTACAGCCGTGGAGAGAATTTACGCCCTTGACCCTTATAACGTCGGTTCCCGCGCCGCTTATTCTTGCGCCGCAGGTATTAAGGAAGTTTGCAAGGTCAACTATATGCGGTTCTCTTGCGGCGTTTTCAATAACCGTATTGCCGTCTGCGAGAGCTGCCGCCAGCATTGCGTTAATTGTTGCGCCCACGGAAACAATATCGAAATAGATATGTGCGCCGCACACGCCCTCGTCTGCGTCGATTTCTATACAGCCCGAATCGGTACAAACCGTGCCGCCCAGACTTTCAAAGCCTCTGATATGCTGGTCGATAGGTCTGCCGCCGAAGTCACAGCCGCCGGGATATGCTACCTTAGCTTTTCCGAATCTGCCCAGCTCCGAGCCGAGAAGATAGTACGACGCTCTTATTTTCTTTACAAGCTCGGGGTCTGACGTTCCCTGATTTATATGGGTACAGTCTATTTCAACGGTATTTTTACCTAAGGTCTTTATTGTAGCTCCCATTTTGCGGAGAATATTCAGAGAAAGCTCCACGTCCCGCACGTTGGGTATATTTTCAATGACGCACTTGTCCTCTACCAGCACGCAGGCATATATAATGGGAAGAGCGGCGTTTTTCATTCCGCTGATCTCAACCGTGCCGTGCAGAGGGTTGCCTCCGTTAATTATTATTTTATCCATAAAGATAATTTCCTTTCAAAATGCCCTCTTTGGGGCTACGATGTATATACAGCCGTTTTTCGGCAAAAAGTCGCATTATTTTTGCAAATTTTACATTGCATTCCAATATATTATAACAGATATTTACCTAAAAATAAAGTCCTTTATCTCTTTTTTTTATTATTTGCGAATTGTTGTGCATAATGTATCACTCTATTATGCCCCTTTTGTGCAATTTATGTAATTTTTTCTACCTCCGTCTTATACTCTATTATATTCACCGCCGCTTTATTTTGCCCTTTTGCATATTTTCAAAAAGTTAATAATATAGGGTATAAAAGGTAATAGATTAAGGCTACAATATATTTACACTAAATATTATATCGGAAAGGCTTAAAAAAATGAGATTCAGAGACAGATTACGCGGTTTCTTTTACGGACGTTACGGCATAGACGCTTTGTATTACGCTCTTTTCGTTGCGTTCCTGCTTATATGGGTGGTACGCATATTTTTAACGAACATTGCCGCCGACATTATATTAAACCTTGTTGAGTTTGCGCTCCTTTTCTACATGCTGTTCCGCGCTTTCTCCCGCAACATATATGCCCGCAGAAAGGAAAACGAAAAATTTCTGGGCTTTTTCAGGGCTATAAAGAATTTCTTTATACTTCAGAAAAACAGAATTCGTGACGCAAAAAAGCTCAGATACAGAAAATGTCCCCATTGCAAGGCAGTGCTGCGCCTTCCTCCCGAAAAAGGAAAGCACACGGTTAAATGCCCTCGGTGCGGCGACAGATTTGAGGTGAAGGTTGTATTATGACGGAAAGTCTTCACTTTGAGGTTCTGACGGAGTTTCTCCGTCTGAAAACAACTCTCGACCGTGTTCTCTCCCCCATAACGGCTGAATTCGGTCTTACTCCCGTGCAGTCCGTTATGCTCCACCTTATTTCACGCTCTGAAAGCGCAACCGTGGGGAGCATATTCCGTGAGCTTGACTTAAATCAGGGAAATGTATCCTCAGTCTGCAAAAAGCTGGAGGGCGACGGTTATATCGTAAGAAACAAGTCCCCCGAGGACGAGCGCATTTACGTTATTTCCCTTACGGACAAGGGAAACGACGCTTTATGCGGAATTGAAAGAAGGCTTCCCCGTTTTCTGCCGGAATGCGCCCGTGAGGACACGGAGGAAATGCGCCGTGCCGCAGACGGGCTTGAGGCGCTGAAAAATATCGTCCACAGGGTAAACAGGGAAATAAGCGAAAGACAATGCGGAGGCAAAGACAATGCTTGAATTAAAAAACATAAAAAAATCCTATAAGGCAGGAGATACGGTTACAACTGCTCTTGACGGAGTGACGCTCTCCTTCGGAGAGTGCGAGTTTGTTTCGGTGCTTGGAACCTCCGGCTCCGGCAAAACTACTCTGCTCAATATAATCGGAGGTCTTGATACCTATGACGGCGGCGACCTTATTATTAACGGCAAATCCACAAAGGAATACAAAAGCCGCGATTGGGATACCTACCGCAACCACTCCGTAGGCTTCGTTTTTCAGAGCTACAATCTTATACCTCATCAGACCGTGCTTTCAAATGTTGAGCTGGCGCTGACCCTGTCGGGCGTTCCCAAGTCGGAGCGCCGCCGCAGGGCAAAGGAGGCTCTGGAGGCTGTGGGTCTGGGTGACCAGCTGAAGAAAAAGCCTTCACAGATGTCCGGCGGTCAGATGCAGAGGGTTGCAATAGCCCGCGCTCTTGTCAACGACCCGGAAATACTTCTCGCCGACGAGCCTACCGGAGCTCTTGACACGGAAACCAGTATTCAGATTATGAACATACTGCACCGTATTTCAAAAAACAGGCTTGTTATAATGGTTACCCACAATCCTGAGCTTGCAGAGACCTATTCTACAAGAATCGTCCGTCTGCGTGACGGAAAAATTGTTTCCGACGACCCGAACGCTCCCATTGAATATACCGGAGAGAAGCCCGAGAAAAAAGCGGCTCCCGTTTCAAAGGGCAGAAAGAAAAAGACCTCCATGTCCTTTTTCACAGCCCTGTCCCTGTCCCTCAACAACCTGATGACAAAGAGGGCGAGAACTATTCTCACCTCCTTTGCGGGGTCTATCGGTATTATCGGAATTGCGCTTATTCTTGCTCTTTCCAGCGGAATTCAGGCGTATATTAACAAGGTTCAGGAGGACACCCTTTCGGAATACCCCATATCCATTGTTGAGGAAAGCGTGGATTTTGACGAAATTCTGGAGATGGTCTCCGGCAAGGCAGAGCCCGGAGAGCACGGGGACGACAAGGTTTACTCCGCTCCCCGTATCTATGATATGTTCGACACCATGAACAACATGGACACCACGAAAAACAACCTGAAGGATTTCAAGACCTATCTTGACGGAAACGGAGCGTTTGACGAGTTCATAAGCGCCGTCAGCTACGGCTACAATGCAGACCTTCTCATTTACGGAAAAGATGAGGACGGAAACCTTGTTAAGGTGAACCCCTCTACTGTAATGGCCTCCATGCAGCAGGCTATGGGCGTTAACGTAACAGCGTCCGGTTCATCTATCTACACTCAGATGACCTCCAATTCCATGAAGGTATGGTCGGAGATTATCCCTGCCCGCGACGGCGGCCTTATAAACGACCTTGTTAAAAGCCAGTACGATGTGGTGGCGGGCGATTGGCCAACAAAAGCCGAGGAAGTAGTTCTCGTTATGGACTCTCACAACGAAATCAGCGACGTTTACCTGTACTCTCTGGGGCTGAAGGATCAGTCGGAAATAGAGAGCATAGTTTCCGGCGAATATGAGAAAAGCGAAGAACAGGAAAGCTGGGAATATGACCAGCTTATCGGAAAGACCTTCTACGCCATGCTTCCCTGCGCAGTTTACTCCGATTCGGACGGCGACGGCGTATGGACGGATATGAGCGACAACGGGGACTATATGAAAATTGCCGCAGAATCGGCGATTGAACTGCGTGTATGCGGTATTATCCGCCCCAACCCGGAGGCAACAAGCACATCAATACAGGGCGCCATGGGCTACACTCATGCGCTGACAGAAAAGCTTATTAACGACACAAATTCAGCTCCTATCGTATTAAAGCAAAAGGAAGACCCCACGGTGGACGTTTTCACGGGGCTTCCCTTTGAAAGCGAGGAAACCGAGGAAATGACCGAGGGAGAAAAGGCGCAGTCCTTCCGCTCCCACACGGAAAAGCTGACGGGGTCAGGGAAAGCAGAGCTTTACACAAAAATCGCCTGCACCGTACCCGAGGAAACCCTCGCCGAAAGCGTGGCAGCCGCCATGCAGCAGTACCCGGACCGTGCGTCAAAGGAGGCGGCAATAGTCTCCGCATACAGCCAGTCCTCAGGGGCTGACAGCTCCGCCGTCGAAAGCTACACCGCAAATATGAGCGACGAGGAGCTTGACGAAACGGTAACTCAGCTTGTTTCTGCACAGATAAGCGCACAGTATGCTCAAAAGGCATCTGCTCAGCTTTCTTCCCTGACCGAAGAACAGCTTGCCGCCGCTCTTGACGCCGCAGTAGCCGGTGCAGACGAAGCAACCCTTTCTTCCTATTACGACAGCTTTATGCCCGCAACGGTTTCCGATTCCACCTATGAGGACAATATGAGAGCCCTTTCGGCAGTAGACCTTGATTCCCCCTCAACGGTCAATATTTATGCGGTAACCTTCCAGGCAAAGGACGAAATAGCAAACCTTATAAGCGACTACAACAAGGGCGTCGCCGAGGAGGATAAAATTTCCTACACGGACTACGTGGCTGTGCTTATGTCCTCTGTAACAACGATTATTAATGCCATTTCCTACGTTCTCATTGCATTCGTATCTATTTCTCTGGTGGTTTCCTCCGTTATGATAGGTATTATAACCTATATTTCCGTTTTGGAAAGAACAAAGGAAATCGGTATTCTCCGTGCCATAGGCGCATCGAAAAAGGATATTTCCAGAGTATTCAATGCGGAAACGCTTATTGTGGGGCTTACCGCAGGATTGCTGGGAATCGGTATTACGGAGCTGCTCTCAATTCCCATTAACATCATAATCAAAAATCTTACCGATATTTCAAACGTGGCGGCTCTCCCGTGGGAGGCAGGCGTAATTCTTGTTATTATAAGCGTGGTTCTTACCGTTCTTTCGGGACTTATTCCCGCTTTCTTCGCCGCAAAGAAGGACCCTGTGGAAGCACTTCGTTCGGAATAAACGTCACACATTTCCCCGCCTTTCATATTATGGTATTGGAGCGGCAAAAAGCTCCGGAACGGTTAAAACCGAAAAAATAAAGAAAGGCAAAATATATGAACTGCTTCTGCAATCTTTTTGACAATGAGGTCGTATGGCTTATAATCATTGCGCTTCTCATTCTTAACTTTACCTGCAACGGCTGCAACACTTACGGCAACAACTATAACAACGGCTGCGGCTGTGGCTGCGGCTGTAACGGCTGAAGCTGAAAAGCTTTACGGAGCGTCCCTCGGGGCGCTCCTTTTTCATTTGGCGAGAAAACATCAGGCGGCGGCTGCAAACCGTAGGGGCGATTCACGAATCGCCCGCCATTTTTCATTATCCGCAATTATAACGTTAATCTGTCAATTCCATTCGGGCGATTCATGAATCGCCCCTACGAAATGTGCCATCAAACCGCACGCAGAGATTGCAAGACAGGCGTTATGCCCGTATCGCAATGACAGCGTTAGTACGGTGCACAGACGGGCGGTTCAGCCGTAGGGCGGGGGCTTGTGTCAAGAGCAAGATAGTAAACAACCGATGTAAGAGGAGGTTATACAGATTGAAACGAGAGAAATTGCGTATGGAAGCCTAAAGGAGCGAAGCGGAGAGAGGCTTCCA
>JAQXKW010000043.1 GCA_029010655.1 Clostridia bacterium
CCAGCCGTCCTTATCTATGGCGTCCTCGGTGGCTTTGGGCATTTTATAGTAGCCCTTCATTACGTTATACCCGCGTGCTACAAACTCTCCGCTTTCTCCGTCGGGAAGCTCCTCGCCCGTTTCCGGGTCCACAATTTTACATTCCACGCCGGGGAACGCACTGCCCACGGTTTCCACACGCAGGTCCTCCGATTCGTTTACCTCGCCCATGGTACAGCCCGGAGACGCCTCCGTCTGACCGTACACGCTTAAAATCTCCGTCATGTTCATCTCCGCCGCCGCTCTCCTCATAAGGTCCGCAGGGCAGTTTGCGCCCGCCATAATACCCGTTCTCATATAGGAAAAATCCGTCTTTGCAAAATCCGGGTGGTTGAACATGGCGATAAACATGGTGGGAACGCCGTTAAAGCAGGTGATCTTCTCGTCGTTTACGCAGGCGAGAGAGGATTTGGGCGAAAAATACGGCAGGGGAGACAAAGTTCCGCCGTGGGTCATCATGGAAGTCATTGAAAGCACCATTCCGAAGCAATGGAACATGGGAACCTGAATCATCATTCTGTCAGCGGTGGACAAATCCATTCTGTCGCCTATGATTTTGCCGTTATTGATAATGTTGTTATGGGTGAGCATTACCCCCTTGGGAAAGCCCGTTGTGCCGGAGGTGTACTGCATATTTGCAACATCGGAGGGCTTAACCAGAGACGCACGGCGTCTTACCTCCTCTGCGGGAATGCTGTCGCCCTTTGCCACCATTTCCTTCCATTCAAGACAGCCGTCCATATGAAAGCCTACGCTTACCACGTTGCGTAAAAAAGGCAGTCTCTTAGCGTAAAGGGGCGTTCCCGGCTCAATGTCCCGGAGCTCGGGGCACAGCTCCTCGATAATTTCCTTATAGTCAATATCCTTATAATGGTCTATCATCACAAGGGTATGGGTGTCGGACTGGCGGAGCAGATATTCAAGCTCGTGAATTCTGTACGCCGTATTGACCGTTACAAGCACGGCGCCGATTTTAACAGCCGCCCAGAAGGTGATGAACCACTGGGGCACGTTTGTCGCCCACACCGCCACGTGATAGCCTGGCTTTACGCCCAAGGCGATTAGTGCCGCCGCCGCATCGTCCACGTCTCTGCGGAACTGGGAATAGGTTCTTGTATAATCAAGAGTAGTATATCTGAACGCATACTGGTCAGGGTATCTGTCCGCAACGTCGTCCAGCACCTGTGAAAAGGTTTTGTCAATAAGGTCATACTTTTTCCATATAAAGGAGCCCGTATGGCTTCTGTTGTAATAGAGCTTTACCTTGTCGGATTCCTCCTTTGATGCGGAGGAAACAAAATTTGCAAAATGGGTGAGAACTATGTCTGCGTCGTTTATTTCGTCGTTCCAGTCAACTGCCACAAATCCGTCGTAGTTAAGGGAATTCAGCGCACGGACAAACTCGCCCACCGGCAATTCTCCCTCTCCGATAAGCACGTTTTTCCCGTCTTTTCTGTCGCCCAGTCTTACATATTTGATATATGCGCCAAGCTGTTTTATTGTATTTTCCGCACTTTCCCCGGCTTCGAAAAAGGTTTCCCTTGTGTTCCAGGAAACGCCGATGCAGGCAGATGCAAAGTCCTTTATAACCTCCGTTACCGCCTCTGTGTCCGAAAAGGCTCCCGTTGTTTCAAAAAGCAGCTCCACATCGGTTTCCTCAGCCCTTTTTACGGCAGGGAGCATAACCTCTCTGAGCCTTTGGCGGTCGAGGTTTTCGGAGATTTTGAAAATTACCCGTTCAATACTGCAGGCGGCGGCAAAATCCACATATCTTTTTACCTCGGCGGCTGTCACATCGGGCAGGTCAGCCGCACGGGGGAAGGTGAGAGCGGAAATATCTATTCCTCTGTTGCGGAGCTTTCTTTTGGCGTCGCTTAACTTGCCGCTTCTGAATATACTGTCGGCGTGACGCTTTCTTTCCTCGTCTATATCGAATATTTCAAAGCCCGAATAGCCGTAGTCGTATGCAAAACAGCACAAATCCAAAAAGGAATGCCGCTTTACGTTTTCAGTTGAGAAAGTGAGCTTCATTTCAGCCCTCCTCGTATACAATCTTATTAAGAGCGTTAATATACGCCCGAATGCTTGCGCCTACAATATCGGTGGAAAGTCCGTTGCCGGAATAGAGCTTTCCGTTGTTTCTCAGGCGGACAAGAGCCGAGCCCAGAGCTTCCTTCCCCTGGGTGACAGCCTGAACCTGGAAATCGTCCAGCTCGTAATGGTGTCCCACGCTCTGCTCAATGGCACGGAAGGCGGAATCGATAGGACCGTCTCCCGTTGCAACGCCGCTTAATGTGTCGCCGTTATATTCAAGGCTTACCTGCGCCATGGAGGAGCCTATATTACTGCAGTTTGCAACGTAGCTTATCATGTGATAGGTTGAGGGAACCTGCATTGCGTTTGACGCAATAAGAGCCTCCAGCTCCTTTGAGCCAACGGAGTGCTTCTTTTCGCAGACCTGGGCGAGAGCCTTATACACCTTGCCGTTGTCCTCGTCGGAAAGCTCGTAGCCCAGAGCGGCTATGGCTTTTGTTACGTCCGCAAGGGAGCTTTCGGCGTCAAGGAACACATCTGCGCCGGAAATCTCCTCCGAAACGGTCCCCCGGCTTCCTGCGTTCATGAGAATGTGCTCTGCGGTATTTCTTATGTCTCTGTGGATTTCCGTAAGTTTCAAGGAGGTGCAAATATCAAGTGCCGTACCCTTTGCACTGACGGTCTGTGCAAATTTTTCCGTAAGCATAACCGCCTCGCCTACCATGGAGGTTTTCACTCCGTCGGCGCCCGCCTTAACCGCAGAAACTGCTCCCGCAACCGCCATATTTGCACGGTCGCTGAGGCTGACGTACAGGGGAAGACCGCATTCCTTTTTTACGGATGCAACCATTTCGGCGATTTCCTCGGGGAAAGAACTTCCTGCGTCGTCGCAGAGCGTTATGCATACAGCGCCGTTTTCCTTTGCCGCAAGGCACGCTTTTTTAAGAAACTCACCGTCGGCTCTCGTTGCGTCCTGCGCCACAAACTCTACATTGGGGCACTTTTTCTTTGCAAGAGAAACAAGAGTTGCAATATTCTCAAGCATTACGCCCTCCTTTGCACGGAAGGAATACTCCATCTGCGCCGTCGCTACGGGCAGAACTACCTGAAGGCAGGGGTCCTTTGCCGTGCTGACGCACTCCCACGCCGTATTTACGCTTTCCTCCGTATAGCCCACGGGAACGGCAAGAGAGCTGTTCTTTACAACTCCCGCTATGGTCTTATAGACGATAGCGTCCTCTCTGGGGCTTTTTACGGCGGCAAGCTCTATTTTGTCTGCGCCGAAATTGTCGATACATGCCGCAACGGAAATTTTCTCACGGAAAAGAATATCCTTTCTTTCTTCCTCGGCAAGCTGTCTCAAGGTAAAATCACATACTGAAATTTTTCTCATTTTACATTCCCCTGTCTGAAAAGTATGCTTTCGCACACGGCATGCCGCATACGAACAAAAAACCCGCAACGACCTTTATGGTCATTGCGGGATGATTAACGAAAATTAACCACGGTACCACCCGTATTGCCGGAAAACCGACCTCTCAAAAGGCTCAAACAAGCCCTCGGACTGTAACGGGTCCTCCCGTGGGTTCTTACTGAAAGCTTTCGGAACCCCTGCTACGATAGGAGACTGCTGTCCTTTGCCCTGCCGCCTTGCACCGACCGGCGGCTCTCTGAAAGGGTTTTTCAGAAGCATAATATCATCATCGCATTTACGTTTTCGTTGATTATACAACCTTTTTCTCCCTTTGTCAATAGTTTTTTGAAAGTTTTTCACTTCTTGCCGTTTAAACCCGTTTCCCTCTCCCCCGTGGGACGTTGCACAATAACAGAGGTAGTGCTGTGCATAGACGGACGGTGACAGCAGGGGGCGTGTCGCCCCCTGCTGTTGGGCGGCTTCGCCGCCGAAAACCTTCCCTTAACACGAGCTCATTTCCCCACAAACGGCAAGTGTCAAGGCGCGCCCTCCTCTCCTTGACTTTCCGCCACATTTAGGGTATAATAGGCTAAAATGAGGTGATGAAATGGAAAGAATAAAGAGCTTTACGGTGGACCACATGACCCTTTTGCCGGGAGTTTACGTCAGCAGAGAGGACAGAATAAGCTACATGGACGCCTTCAGCGTAACCGCAGGGGACGTGGAAAAGGAGAATATTTCCGAAAAGGAAGCGTACCCCGTTACAACCTACGATATACGCATGACCCGACCCAATTTTGAGCCTGTTATGGGGACGGGAGAAATACACGCCATAGAGCATTTGGGCGCAACCTATCTGAGAAACAGGGAGGATATTAAAAGCCGTGTTATCTACTGGGGTCCCATGGGGTGCCGCACGGGC
>JAQXKW010000044.1 GCA_029010655.1 Clostridia bacterium
AGCGCCGTAACAGCCGCCGAGGAAACTATGCGGCAGACGGACACGGCACGCTCAAAGGGGAATATCATACAGCTAAGACAGTAAAGCATTCCGCCGCCGTCAAGGCAGGAGACGGGCAAAAGGTTTATTAAAGCAAGTCCCAGAGAGTATAAAGAAAAAAATGTTCCGCCGGCGGCAAAATAGGCAATTAGGCTTGCCGCGGGACCTGCAAGACACAGAAAAAAGCCGTCCCTGTACGATACGGTTGCGGGATAGCGCAGACGCACCCCGGCAAAGAAAATCTGTGCACGGGGAGGTCCCAGCCGTCTTATTTTTGCATATAGAATATGCCCTGCCTCGTGACAGGCGGCGGCAAGCAGAAGGTGGGCGGGCGCTTTTGCCCATATAAGGGCAAGGGACACGAAAAGAAGCCCCGCAAAATCACCCGTAGCCGAAAAGCCTTGCCGCAAAGACGGCATAATCCTCCCAAAAGCTGTCCTCGTCTCTTGCCGGAGACGATACCGTAACCGCCGAGCGTTCCCCGGCGGCAAACATCACCATCGAAACGGCGCATATTACGGCGCAGACGAAAGCGCAGGGTCTTGCCGCACTTTTTCTTTTCGGCTTCTCTCTCCCGCATTTTACCGTTGTCATAAACTTTACCCGCCTTTCCCTGAGTTTTCAGCTTGCTTTTTTCAGTATATGATACATGGACGGCAGGGTATGACAATTATTTTCCTTTTATCGGTTGACGGGAACAGGAGAATGTGGTATCATTAATATGTAAAATTATATGCGAAACAAGAAAGGAAGAACCATGAAAAAAATCATCTCTCTGGTTTTGTGCGCCGTTTTGCTTTCAGGCTCTCTGTGTATAACTACGCCTGCCGCAGAAACGGAAGTACATTTCACCGATGCGTCAGAGGCAGTATCCGTTACGGGTGCTACCGTTACGTATGACGAATACCTTGGCGCCGTAAAGGTTGAAACGGACGGAAGTGGCGCCGCCGTTACCTTTAACATAGGCGGTATGGAATCGGAAAACGTCACATATGCCGTATTTCTTCCCAAATCCTATAAAACAGGCGATCTTTCCCTTACCTTCGGAGAAACCGCCGTCACCGTTACGGCGGGTCATAAGTTTACGAAAGCTTCTGTCAGCGACAGCGGAGCGAATACTGTAACGCTTCCCGTCGCAGAGTGTGCATATGCCGTTTATTTCTACGGTGCGGCGCTTGACGCAGACGCAATAGTTGCCGAGGCAAACGGCTCCCTCAATGAGTTTGACGAGAGCTTTCTCGACCTGTCCGAATACGAGGTGGAAAGATACACCAAGTATTTCTGGGATAACGACATTGTGTTCCATGAGTCCTTCTTCCCCATAAAGGAAAAGGACGGCACTATCGCTCCCATCAGCCTTATGTACGATATTGACAGAGTGGTTTCCGTCAAAAACTCCTATCTTAACCTGGAGTACACATACGGCGTGGATTATACCATTGAGAACGGCAAGCTTATCTTAAACCCCGAGGGCTCAATGCTCATTTACGATTATACAAAAGTATATTCCGACACTCAGAAGAATTCCTCTTACAGACAGACCCTTGACGGGGGCTACGCCTTCTGCGGTCAGCAGATGATGTACTTTGTGGGCTATCTTAACATAACCTATACCCCTGCCGATACATGGACGGGTATCGTTCCCGAAAGCAAGGGCTTCCTTCTTCCTAACTCCACGGCGAAGCTCACCACCCCCGGAAGCACCGTAAATCTTCTGTCCATCGGCGACTCCCTTGCGGGCGGCGCAAACGCTTCCATATCCAACGGCACTCTGCCCTATGCGGACATTTGGTGCGATATGGTGGCAAAGGGAGTTCAGAACAGGTACCCCGATGTAACCGTCGAAACAACAACTATCGCACAGGGCGGCGCAACTGCGTCTCTGGCGATTGAAAAAATGAGCGAAATTTTAGCATACGCTCCGGACCTTGTTTTCATCGAATTCGGTACAAACGAGTGTATGCAGGGCGACTCCCCGTGGCTTGAGGGCGGATATATTGATACTCTTACCTCCGCTATCGCCGCTCTTAATGAAGCGCTCCCTCAGTGCGACATAGTTCTTGTGGCACCCATTATTTCCAACCCCATTTTCTTCCCCGAGGACTGGTTCTACGCTTATGCGGATGCTCTTTACAGCCTTGAGAGAGAGGGCGTTATCGTTGCGGATTCAACAAGCCTATATCAGTATATGCTGTCTCAAAAGAGATATATTGACATGACGGGAGACTTCCTGTGCCATCCCAGCGATTTCGGAACGAGACTTTTCGTGCAGACTATCCTGAAGGCTCTGGAAACCGGAAGCGAAGCGGCTTATATCAAGGGTCTTTCCGAGAGAATCGTCAATTACAGATATGAAAACGAATTCTATCCCGAGCAGTGGGAGGAGTATACGGCGCTTGCCGCCTCTGCCTGTGCAGATATTGCAGATGAAGCGACCCTATCCGGCGCACGCGAGCTTTACAGAAGCTATGCGGCACAGCTTGACGCTGTTCAGACTGCAAAGGAAATTGACGACAGCGCTTCAATAGACTGCGAAAAGCTTATTTTCAGCACCGCAAAAACCCTGGATACGGTTGACCCCAACCGGAAGGTCAATGCGGCGACAAGATTCGAAGAGGACGAAAAGGCGCTTCTCGCTACCGTAACCAACGCCAGAAAGCCTGCGTTTGTTCTTGATTACTCGGTGGGAGAAAGAACGCTTACCGCCGACGATTACGGCTACGCCGTTATTACCTGTATGGAGCCTTCCTCCAACGGCTCAAGAGCTACCACCTCCACCGTTGCGTTTATCGTAAACGGTGAAACGCTGAGCGCAACAAGCGTAAAGCAGGCAAAGGACAATGAGTACCATTCCTATATTATCGACCTTACCGGCGTTGAGGGCTTTACCGGCACTGTTGACGGCGTGAAAATCGGAGTTTATTCCTCCGCAAGCGTGGGAGATGCGCTGTATATCAGCTCGATTATTCTCTGCGCAGACGCCGAAAGCGCCGAGGATACGGCTATTGAGAGAGAAAGAGCGGCAAACAACGACGCCGCAAGTGCCGTAACCTATCTTATGAGCAACGATGAGACCTGCGAAGCTGTTAAGGGCACGCTGAAGGATGCATACATCCGCGGCGACGTTGACGGAAACGGCGTTCTCAATTCCAAGGATCTTCTGAAACTGAGACGTTACCTTGCGGGAGACGACAGCATTGTTCTTTCGGCAGGTGCCGATGCTGACGGCGATACCCTTGTGGGCGCTTCGGACGTTGTAAGAATCAGACGTACCCTTGCAGGTCTTGAAGAAGAGACGCTTGCCGGAAACAGCTGTGCGGACGTTGAGTATGACGAAGTGCAGCAGGCGGCAAAGGTTACCTTCAAGGCGGATAACGGAACCCTGACGGCAGACCTTGAAGGCGCAGGCTATACTGCGGATATGTTCAGGTACGTGACCCTGTGCGCAAAGACCGCAGACGGCAGTGCTGTGAACGTAATCGTAACCGTTACCACAGATACGGGCAGTGCTACCGATACTGTTTTGGTGGAGGCAGGCGAGTTCTTCACCGCAGATACTGCCAAATTTACCTCACTTACGGGTAATATCGTGTCCGTGTCCTTCACCTTTGAAAACAGCGAGGGCGACGTTATATACTTCGACTCCTTCGTGCTTACCCCCACCTATTCCGCCGCACAAAATGCGGAGACGGTAAGAGTGGGCGCGGCAAATCTTATATAATTATAGGGCTGAATACATCGCCCGAATAATAGGCGGCAAAGCCGCATAACAAAAGCGGAGCATGGCTCCGCTTTTGTTATTGAAGATAAAGTACAGTATAGGCGGCAAAGCCGCCCACAGCAGGGGTACAAGTACCCGTGGCAATCTCTACGAGCGATTTGATGGCACTATCCGTCAACGCAAATGCGAACAATTTAGTTTGCCTCCCTTGTGTAAAGGGAGGGGGACCACGAAGTGGTGGAGGGATTGTTTCTCGCTGTCACACTATGAACTCTCCAAAACAACCCCTCAGGCGCCTTCGGCGCCAGCTCCCCTTACACAGGGGAGCCTCCGATACGGCGGGAGCAAGCCCCCGCCCTACGGTCTGCTGTCACCGACCGTCTATGCACTGTACTAACGCTGTCACAGCACAGACGTGCATTGTCCCCGCCGCACAAAATGCGGAGACGGTAAGAGTGGGCGCGGCAAATCTTATATAATACAGAAACACCCCATCCCTATATAGGGGCAAGAAAAAAGACTGCACGTAGCAAAGTGCAGTCTTTTTCTGCTGATAAGAGCTTGAACCTATCAGTCGGTTAACAGAGGAACATCGATGCCGAAGCTTTCGGCGCCGAACACGGACGCCATAAAGCGTCCGATTTTTACGTTGTCCGTAGTGACGCCGTTAAACTGCTCAACTCCGTAGCCCATTGCATACACGGGAACAGGTGTATCGGTATGAAGCCCGTTGTTTGTAACATCTCCCGTTAAGCTGAGAGCGCCTGTTTCGTGGTCGGCGGTGACAATAAGAACGGTACCGGGATGCGCCGCCGTAAAGGTTGCGGCATATTTTATTGCCTCGTCAAATCTGCTGACGAACAGGGCGGTATCCTTTCTTGTGTATGTACTGCCGTAGCTACGGTCGCAGGATTTATCAATATACGCTTCCTCAATCATTGCGAAAAATCCGTTACTGTCGGAGGAAATAATACCCAGTGCCTTTTTCGTTTCCTCTAAAAGCTGATGCTCGCCCGGAAGATTTCCGTTAAGATACGTTATAGCGCCGCTGTTAATAAGCTCCGTTTGCTCTGCCGAAATCTCATCAATGTTGGAACGGCTTACGTTATGCACCGTAAATGCGGCGGGGGTTGCGCCGGTGGTTTCTTCCGTTGATATAACCGCAGTTTTGAGACCGGCGGAGGCGGCAAGCTCACGAATGTTTTGCACATTTTGACCGAACAGATTTATGCCCAGCTTTTTATTCTGGGTTTTCCAGCCGGTGGCAAGTGCGGTTGCGGCGGCGGCACTGTCTGTAACTGTTGCCTTAAACTGCCCGCCGGAGGTCATGTCGGAGGCGCTGACCGTGGTACAGTCGCCCTTAGCGGGAAAGGCTGCGGCGGTAAATCCGGAATAGTTATATGTCCACGATGACTGACGTGCCACGTAGCGGCTTGTAAATTCAATATGGTTGGGACCCATGCCGTCGCCTATCATCAGAATAACGCTGTTTGCCACGACCGGGGCGTAGTCGGTTGCCGCAGGCTCGTCGGGAAGTTTGTCAAGGGTGATTTTTCCTTCGGAGCTAACAAGGGAGCAAAACTCTGCAACGGCTCCGCCTATCATGTAATCCTTGCCTGCAAGGATTATGCTGTCGCCGCTTTTGCCGAAGGCGTACTGGTTTTCGGAAAGCTGAGGAGAGGAGGCACTTTCGGTGCGGGTCGTTTCGCCGATAATAATTTCTCTGCCGCTTGCCTCTGAGGTGTCGTCGGCTACGGTGAGGGTTATTCCGGAAATCTCGGCAACTCTGTCGCAGAGAAGCTCGGCGGCGTACTGCTCATATTCGGTGGCAGAGGAGGAAACCACTACGGTATACTCCGAAATATCCGCCGTTTCGCCGTCGTCGATTTGCGGCGGGGTGTATTTTCCCGCTATCGCCTGCTTCAAAAGCAATACATCCGAGGCGTTAATTCGCCCGTCAAGGTTCAGGTCGGCAAACCGCTGGTCGTCAATGGCTTCGGTGCCGCTGATCAGTTTTTTAATAATAACAACGTCTGCGGCAGTGATTCGTCCGTTTGCGTCCAAATCTCCCACATATCGGCTGACAGCGCTTACAGGAGTTATAAGCACCATGCAGAGCACCGCCGCCAAGGCTAAAAATACGCTTAAAATCTTTCGCATTGCAATACCGTCCTTTTTCTTTAATTTATTGTTTAGAATTGTATGGTAAACCTTTTTTATGAGCAATTAATTGCAGTACCTTTCGCAGTAGAACAGGTATTGCTGGGCAATGCCTGCATATTCCCCGAAAATCTTCGGGTCAAGACCGTCGGGAAAACGGCGTTCTATAACCCGCTTTATCCACACGTCAACGGGGAAGGCTTCAAGCCGTGAAAAGCCGAACAGCAGAGTGCACGCCGCAACCTTCGGCCCCACACCGCTGACGGAAAGAAGCAGTTTTTCCGCTTCCTCGTATGTGGGAGCACATCGCACCGCATCGAGAGAAAGCTCCCCTGAGGAAACCTTTTTTGCGGCGTCGTATATGTACTTTGCACGGAAGCCCGTTCTCATATTGAAAATAGCCGTCTCCCCTGCGTCCGCCAGAGCCTTTGCCGTGGGAAAAGCATTTCCGCCGTCAACCTTCTCGCCGTACCTAAGACACATCTCCCGTATTATTTTCTTTATGCGGGGGATATTGTTGTTCTGGGAAACGATAAAGGAGCAAAGAGCCTCCCACGAATCCTGGCGGAGAATTCTGATGCCGGAGGAAAGCTGTACCGCCCGCTTCATGTGCTCCCCGCCCGCACCGCCCACAGAGGAAATTATGCGGGAGTTTATTTTTTCGTAGTCCGTGTCAAGGGAAAGATACTTTTTCCAGACGCTTTCAAAATCTTCCGGTGAGGACTTAATGAGAAGCTCGCCGTCAGCGCCGTCGGCAAAGCTGACGCTTTTTCCAAATGCAATTCCCGTAACCTGATTGTCAAATTCCGGCTCGCTGTCAGGGTCAAAACGGAAGCACTGCCCGCAGTCAAAGGTGCGGAATACGGAAAAATCTCCCACGCCGCCTACCGTAAGCCAGCCGTTGTTTTCTGATTTTATAAACGGTTTTTTCATATTGAATATCTCCGTAAAATGATGTATAATATCGAAAAAGGGGGGATTTAATGGAACAAATCTATACTATTCCCGTAAACGAAGCCTTTGAAAAGGGAGCATGCGACAAAAGCAGAGGCTGCCCGTTCTGCCGCCTGCGCGACGACCTAAACGCCAATGAAACGGAGCTGATTTTGGGGGCGTCCATGATGGAGCCGGACGTGCGCAAAAGGACAAACGAAAAAGGCTTTTGCAGAAAGCACTATGAAGGGCTTCTGAAGGCGGGAAAGAGACTTCCTCTTGCACTTATGCTGGAAAGCCACCTTGCAGAGGTGTCAAAAATGACGAAAAAGCCCGTAATTTCCCCTGCAACGGCAGGAAAGGGCGCGGCAAAGCGGCTGTCAGCCATGTCGGATAACTGCTATATCTGCGAAAGAGTTAATCTTTATCTTTCAAAAATGCTGGAAAACGCCGCCGCTCTTTGGGGAGCCGACGAAGGCTTCAGAGAAAAATGCGCCGCTCAGCCGTTTTTTTGCATTAACCATTTTGCACAGTTTATCTCTGCGGGAAAAGAACAGCTCGACAGAAAAACCTTTGCCCGATTCTATAAGGCTGTGTATGAAAAGGAAATTTCAGCCCTTAGGGAAATTTCCGACGACGTTTCCTTTTTCGTGAAAAAGTTCGATTACCGAAGCGAGGACGAGCCGTGGGACGGCAGACAAAACGCACCCGAGGCGGCTATCGACTTTATTTGCGGGGACGAGAAGCTATAATCATTGTAACACAAATCGTGAAAAAAGTCTATACGGGTCGGAAAAATGGATAGAAAAGAAAGAATTTTGAAAATTCTCAAAAGGGCGGGGGCGGTGCT
>JAQXKW010000045.1 GCA_029010655.1 Clostridia bacterium
GCCGGCAAAAGCATAATGAGCAAAACATGCTTTAATAAAGAATTCTTAAAAGTTTTCATAAATACCCCTTTCAGCAAATAATAAACGCTTCCTTTCAAAAAGCCATCTCCCGCAAGCAACATCACAAGCCCTGCTCCGTGCGCTAATCTGCTGCTTTGATTGTCGAAGTATAGTTCTCAAAAATGATTACAAGATTACGGCTGTCAGGGATGGTGTCATAATCGCACGGTATAAGTTCGCCGTAATCCGTGAATTTATATGCTCCGTCTTTGATTTTGCAGCTGTCAGCCATCAATTTTATTGTTTCTGTATCAAAATAAACGCCGTCCTTTTCAGAAGTATTGTACACATGACCGCCTAAGGACTCTTGCATCCTTGACAGAATAATAAAGCATTGCTCAAACAAGACCGTTTTCTCCGGCACAGCCTCCGAGGCGGATGTCATTGACAGCTTTGACGCATTGAAAAAGTTAAAGGATTTTTGAAAATAAACCTTTATAAAACCTTCCTTTAGACGGCTGACTGCGTTAATTGCCTGTTTCTCATCAAGAAGAACAAAATCGGTAAACTCCGGCACAGCAATATTCTGCGCTCCGACCTTTAAGCAATAGGTGAAATTAACCGGTGCTTTGTAATTCTTTGTTGTTCTTGGCTCGTGACTTGTGCGGTTAAGTATTATGCTGTCGTCGGATATTAACAATGTCCCTGCTGATTTGTTGCCGATTACCTTACCGTCAAAGCTGTACTCGCCGCTTTGCGCATTGTGGCGCAATTCACACAGAGTTAATTCAATCTCGGTGTTTTTAAGCTCAACAGAATATGCAGTTATATCACCATCCTTGCTGACGGATATGGTAATTTGATTTTCATTTCTGTCAGAGGTACCTAACGATCCTATTTTCGGATGTACCAGCGTAATCTCAACGGTATCGGCTGTAAAATCCATAGTTACACACCACTCATTTCCGCCCGTTTTAAGCTGTACATCCAACCTTTTCAATTTCTCCGCCGAGACATACCCCTCAATCGAAATACTTTCTTTTAGCTTTTCGTCTGTTGATTTACCCATAAGAGAAGATACGGCGTCACAAAGCAGCTCGGTCAGATTATAGCCTACATCCCACTCCGGAGTGTCGGCAAAAACATTATCAAAATAGACTTTACCGTGAGTTGCGTAATATAGATTTTTCACCGTCGGGTCTTCTTTAAGCATAACGGCTAAATCCTTATAAAACGCTCTCAGGTTGTCGTTTTCACAAGTGTATGAAATAAACTCATATTCTTCGTCCGAGCCGTCAATTGCTTTACGGCTCTCGGTCTTTTCACAGTTAGCAAGAATACTGTCAACAAGTGTGCAAATACCGCTTTTTAATCCGCTTTTCAATGCAGTTTCGGAAAGCAACAATGATTCCAGAGATATGCTTCCGTCAAAGTCCAGCGAAAGACTGCCGTCGGCGGCAAAAACCGATTTATTGAATTCTTCCCGATAATTCTGGGTGTGCGTTCCGTATGTTCCGTCAAACAACTCGGGACAGGTGACAGATATGCAGTTCGAGCCTGCGAACACGGTGGCAGAAAGCTCTTTCCTCTCTGATGAAGTATAGCTGTAATCTGTCTGCGTTCCTGTTTTCGGATCAAAATATGCATTTGTTTCTTTTACTGCATTCGTGTTGTCAGACATCAGCGCAGTTTGTGTGTAGTTTTCTTCATAGCCTTCCTTCTGTGCGGCATTATAAACCTTAAAAAGCTTATAAATATCAGGGGCGATACTTTCAACGGAGTGTTCCATTGCAGTAAGTATGGGGTAAGGCTCTGTTTCTACCGATGCTTCTTCTTTTTTATTTTGGCACGCAACAAGAGGTGCGGCAAGTATGAGAGCAAGCACCAATGCAATAAATCTGAAATGTTTTTTCATATCTGTCTCCGAATTATATTATACTTTCTTTTGAAAGTTGCTTCGCTTCGCATTTCATTTTCCGTACAAATTCAGCACATATAAATTGATTTGCGAATTATTCTCCGGTATTTGTAAAGACAAAGGCAGTATCTGAGATTTCGGCAAAATGCGTATCGGTACATTTATTAACCTTAAAATACATTCTGCTTCCGATTAATCCTACGGTGATCCTTCCGGAAAGACCGGGTGTTTCTTCAGTGATTACATCGCCGATTCCGTCGGCAGGATACAAGTCAATACTCTGAGACAGGAAGTTTCCGGGCATACACCCGCCTATGTACGTATAAGTTTGTCCCTCACTTTGTAAAATCAGCATTAGGTAACTGTCACTTTCAAACAGGCTATGATATTCCGAGACATCAGGTAAGCTGTTGACAGAGTACAGCCTGACGATATAACCGTCTCCTTCACACACCCACGGAGTTGAACTGTTTATGATTATATTTTCTGCTCTGCGGCTTCTGCTGAGTCCGGATAGAAACAAAGCTGTATAGAAAAGCAAGAAAAATACAATAACGGCAATTAAAATCCTAACAATGATTTTTACTGCCCTCTTTTTTGAAGATGTATCCACAGATAAATTCCTCCTTTTTCTCACATAAAATTCTATTATTCATGCATTACTGTTTTCCTTGCCGCCGTGCGGATAAAATGCCGTGCGGGTATATGGCAACGGCTATATAAGCCCGATGCAATAATACTGAACCGTAAGGGCAATTGCCGCCAAAACAGCCGCACCGATGGGAACAAGATATTTATTTCTGTGTGTTACGATGCGCTTAATAATATGGTAAACAACACAGAGCGCGTCAAAGATATACGGCAAAAATATCATGCCGACCAATACCCCTGCATTGCCGGTCGCTTTGTCGGAGATTATCAACTCAGATATCAGCAGAACGCCGGCGGTAAGAATATGAAAGGACCAAATCCCCCCGCCGAAAAGAAAGCACAAAACGCTCCAAACAACAACCGATACCGTGCCTTTTTTCTCTGTTTTCATAGCAGTACTTTTTCCTTTATTAAATTATTATCTGTTTATAACTGCATATCTCATTATATATTTACTGTTAAGCGCACAAGTCTTTCGTCAGAATATCCGAATTTATGCAAATGCCGAAGCTCTGTCTTTGTATAATTATATCATATTTCTTTCTGTTAGTCAAATACAGATTCCTGTCGTAATATGTAAAATAACGTCGAGTTTTTGATTATTCCGTCGAATTGTAACGGTTATAAAATAAAGAAAAGCAATGACAGAAGCGGAGCTGTGCTCCGCTTCTTCTCGGCGGCTTCGCCGGTGGATGAGTTGTGTCCCGGCTGACGATTATCACAAAAAAGACGGAGACAAGCAAAAAAACGGCGGGAGCAAGCCAGCGCCCTACGAAAACTGTCCGCATATGCGCTGACAGATAGTTACATCAAACCATTCATAGAGATTGCCACGGGCACTTTGTGCCCTCGCAATGACAGAAGCGGAGCTGTGCTCCGCTTCTATTCTGCGGCTTCGCCGCTTAATGTAAATATAATTGTTTTTTCAAAAGCGTGTTTTTTTATTTTATATAAGTTCCGTTTATTTTTCGCACTGTTTGATTCACTTCAAATAGTAGCACATTTTTGAAAACCGTTCAATAGAAGCAATTTGAAAAAGCGACAAAAATTGCCGTTCATAATAATCAAAGGTATGAAAATAATAATATCAGAGAATGCGAAAGTGTTCTCAATTGATATAGATTTAACCCCCCATAAAAGGGAGAACGGACTA
>JAQXKW010000046.1 GCA_029010655.1 Clostridia bacterium
CGCAAACACGAATTTGTTAAACAAAACCGCAACTGTACCTGCGGACACCGCAACTGCGGTGACAAGCGCGCCGTACCAAAGAGAGGTGGATTTCTTTTCCGAGGCGGAAAAGAAAGATTCTATTCCGAAAAATCTTGCAAGAAGGAAATTATCGGCAAATATTGCCGCCAGTATTACCCACACGGTATTCATCTGTTTCCTCCTTTCGCTTTCGCTTTATCCAAGGCTTTTATTGCGGCGGTGCCGAAGGCGGCAAGCATTAATATTCCGGCGGGAAGCGCAAGAATTGGCAAGGGTGCGTTTTTGAACACCTCGATGCCGCCGCTTCCGTCAAAGCCGCAGGCAAGCGTGCCTTTTCCGAAAAGCTCTCTCACAAAGGACGCCCCCAGCATCAGCACAAGAAATTCGCCGCCTGTGACAACTGCGTCCTCAAGTGCCCTGACAACGGGCATTTCAAGGGCATTTTCAAGCTTCAGCACCACAATACAGCTTACTGCCAGCACGGGCAGATACACCCCCAGCGCATCTGCGGCGGAGGGCACGCATATTTTAACGAGCAATTCCGTAAGAGAAGCGGAAAAAGCAGTTACAACCAGGCACACGGAATACCTGATTCCGGGGCTTATGAGCTTTTTTACGGCGGACACCGTAAGAACTGCCAAAAGCAAGGTGACAATCACGGCGGCGCTCATTACAAGCCCCTTTGCCAGCGTGTCCGTTACCGCAAGGGACGGGCATATGGCCAAGAGCTTATATGCCGAGCGCATATCCGATTTATTGAATTTTGATTTCAGTGTCATACAAAACCTCCTTAGCCTTCACTCACAGGGTCGGGTGCGGTGGTATCCGCATCGCCCGTATCCCCTGTATCCGGCGCATCGGTTACGGGCTCGTCGGTTACGGGTTCGTCCGTTTCGGGAGGCTGAGTATCCGTTACGGGAGGCTCCGTATCGGGTGCGGGCTTCTCGGTTACGTCGCTCGGCTTTGTGGTTTCGGGCTGAGACGCCGTAGTATCGGATGCCGTAGTATCCTCGCTTTCGGTTTCGTACACGGTGGTCACATCCTCGCCGTCGACGGACATATTTCCGCCGCCGTTATTGGAATTTCCGTTGCCGCCCTGTCCGTCAAGCTCACGTCCGTCGGAGTCATCGAAATCGGGAGTAGTAAAGCCGCTGTTTCCCTTGCCGGTGGTTTCCTCGGCGTCGCCCGTGGTGTCCTCCGTGTCGGAGCCGTTATTCTTCACATCCTTTGCGATTTCCTCCGCAGTTATTGTCTCCGCTTTAAGCTCCTTTGCCACGGAGAAGGTATTGATACCCGATTCAAGAATAAACTTAACTCCGCCCACAACCGCGTCGGAGGAGGCTGTGGCACGGGAAACAAGGTCTATCTGCGTTTTTTCCTCGAAAGCCGTCAAGCCGTTGAACTGTTCAAGAAATTCCTCGTCTTTAATTTTATCGCCGAGACCGGGAGATTCGTTTTCGCACATTACGGAAACGTCCGTAATTTCGTTTGCTCCGCCCATTGACACAAGGATTTCAATATTGCCGAAAAAGCCCTTAACGGTACGGTACACGCCGATACCGGCGACTTTTTCCTTATAGTACACCGCATAAACGTCGCAGCCGTCGGTGCTTTTTACGAAAACGGCTTTGGTGCAGTACTTGAAATTGGACAGCACCTGATTTTCCCTTGCCTTTTCGCTTTTTGCGGCGGCGTCAAAGGGTGAAAATGCGCCCACAAGGGCAATAATTACCGCAAAAATTGCGCAAATTGCCCCGAAAAGCACGGAAGAATATTTTTTCTCCCCGGAAGGGAGGGTATTTCTTTCGGGAGCGGGAGCAAATTCCTCGGGATTAAATTCGGGAGAATTTATTTCCTCCTCCGTCAGTCCCGATTTACGTTCTTCGGGTGAATTTTCGTTGTATTTCACAGAAGGCTGCCCCCTTTCTCTTTTCTTTTGCCGAAGGGCTTGGGAGCCGTCCAGCTTTCAAAGAAAGGAACCAAAAGGTTCATAATCAGTATTGCGAATGCGCATCCGTCGGGATATGAGCCGTAATACCTTATTATTACGGTAACGATACCGCACCCGACACCGAACAGAAGCCTGCCCTTTGAGGTAACAGGCGTGGTGGTCCAGTCGTTTGCGGCGAAAAATGCGCAGAACAGAAGTCCGCCCGAGGTTATCTCGTACATAAGCGACGCAGGGTTATCCCCCGTTACGGGGAACATGAGAGAATACAGGGCAACCACTCCCACAAAGGTTACGGGGATTTCCCACCTTACCACCCTGCGGCAAAGGAGATACACAAAGCCTGCGCCCAAAGCGATTACGGACACCTCGCCTATTGCGCCCTCCACGTTGCCCATTATTGAATCAAAAAGTGAACTTTGGGGGACAACGCCCGCCTTCAGGCTCACAAGAGGGGTTGCCGATGTGAGCATGTCTGTTTTCAGGCTTACGCATTTGGTCAGCTCTGCGGGAAAGCAGAGCATAAGAAACACTCTTGAGCAAATTGCAGGGTTTACTATATTATGCCCCGTGCCGCCAAAAAGCTGTTTTACAACGATTACGGCAAAAACAGAACCCAGAGCGGGAACCCACAGGGCAACTCCTGAGGGCATTGAAAGTCCCAGTATAAGTCCCGTTACGGCGGCGGTAAGATCCCCTGCGGTGACTCTCCTTTTCATTATGAGCTGAAAAATTACTTCGGACAGAACTGCCGTTCCCACGGATAT